>JAHFDK010000501.1 GCA_023249095.1 Candidatus Rokuibacteriota bacterium
TGCCCCGGCGAGCCGAGGTCGCGCTTATAGTCGATCTGCTCGCCGTTCGGCTCGTACACGCGCTCGATCGGCACGCTGGAGGTGGTCATGTGCTTGCGCTCAGGCCGCTCACCCTGAGGCTCTCGAAGGGCCATCGTGTGTTTAAGGATAGCACTTGCACCCTGGTAGGGCGGTGTGTAGGGGCTAGCCGCCCACCCGCAGTCGCGCAGCGTTCATGCAGCGTCACCTCTCCTTGTGCAGCGAATCGTTGGCGCCTGGACGCGGCTCGCCCAACAACGCAGCGACGTGGAAGGGCGTATCGTTTATCTGCACGGACGTTTAGCCAGACGCAAATGCCGCTGCATGAGAGACGTTCGGGACGTACAGATGGACGACACGCCCTTACGGGTTCGCTGGTGCTAGAATCGTCCGCGCAATGAAGAACACCCTCGATTGGCGTCGCATCTCGATGCTTAGGGTCAGTTACTCCCGATTTGCCGCCGCCGACAGATGCATGTGAATAGGGTCAGATAGATATCGGACACCAGCATGATGCATGAAGGGACGATACGCTGGCGTTCAAATGAGAGCTCGTACGGCATTGCTGCCGGGAGCGGCGCGTCTGGCCAGGCTCCCGGCAGAGCCGAGTGCAGAAGCCAAGCGCCGGATGATCTTAGTGAAGTGGTTCCTGGAACACGGCCGAAGGTTACGGCTTACGGCACGTCACTTTGGCCGCAGCACGGACACGGTCCGGCGCTGGGTTGACTGCTATGAACAGCGCGGCCTGGGAGGCCTGGAGACTGGGAGCCGGCGACCCCGGAATGTCCGCCAACCGCAGACGCCGCCTGCAGTAAGCCAACGGATCCTTGAGCTGCGCGAGGAGAACCCCGGCTGTGGCCGGGAGAAGCTGCACCGGCTCCTCCTGGCTGAAGGCATCAGCATCTCTCCCAAGAGCATCGACCGCGTCATCAGGCGACTCAAGGCCCGCGGCGTTCTCCGCGAGCCGATCCAATTGCGGCGCACATCAAAACCGCATCTAAAACGCCTGAGGCGGCCACCCGGCCTATCTGTCGATGAACCAGGCGCCCTCGTTCAAATGGACAGCAAGTACGTCCAACTGCCCAACGGCAAGACCGTCTTCCAGTTCGGCGCCATCGACTGCTTCACCCGCAAACGGGTCGTCGACCTTGCTCCCAGTCTGACCAGTGAGGATGGCGCTGGCTTCCTCCGCAAGGTCGTTTCAGGGTTCCCCTTCCCCATCCAGGCAATTCAGTCTGATGGCGGCGGGGAGTTCCTCGGGGCTTTCACCAGGACCGTCTCTGAACTGCGGCTCACCCACTACTTCAACCGGCCTTACTACCCTCAGGGCAACGGCCGCATCGAACGCTCCTTTCGCACCGACGACGACGAGTTCTACCACGTCTACGAACTGCCCGCCGACTTCGGCGGGCTCAAGGACGCCCTACTCGCCTGGAACCACCGCTACGAGTCCTGGCGCCTCCACCAGGCGCTTGGCTACCTCACCCCCGATCAGTTCTATCAACAATGGCGCTCACAACAATACTCACGAAAGGAGGCGGTGTCCGATATGTCTTGACCCAGCACAAGGTGTTGACGCGCGCACGGTTATCCACATACACTTGTCAAGAATTCTGTCCGCCCACGGGTGGATTGCACAGGCTGCGATAGGGAGCCAGTAGCGGAAAGCACGCTTCAGAGAGCCGGGGATGGCTGAGATCCCGGTAGCGAGAGCGCCGCGAAGTCGCCCAGGAGCCATCGGGTCGAAAGTGGCAGATCTGAAGAACTGCAGCTACATCGAGTAGGCCCGCATCGGGTGCGCCCGTTACAGCGTTCCGAGAGCCTTCCGCCTGTGGTGGAGGGAACAAGGGTGGTACCGCGAGACACAAGTCCCGTCCCTTTACGGACGGGACTTTTCTTTTTGGAAGGCGAACCATGGCAACAACGACAAAGCGCGAACTGGCCAGCGATGCGGTCTACAGGACCGGCTACAGCCGTGCCCCCGCGCGATCCTACATGCGTGCCATGGGCCTCTCCGACGAAGACATCGCCAAGCCGATAATCGGTGTCG
>JAHFDK010000081.1 GCA_023249095.1 Candidatus Rokuibacteriota bacterium
GCGCCGCCTCGAGCACGATGACGTAGCCCACGTGCAGCGTGGCCAGTACCAGGATCGAGGGCGCCAGGTTCGGCACGATGTGCCGGAACATGATCCGGGCGCTCGAGCAGCCGGCGATGCGCGCCAGGGCCACGAACTCCTGCTGCTTGAGGCCGAGCGTCTCCCCGCGCGTGAGCCGCGCGTAGCTCGGCCACAAGAGAAACACGACGACGATGATCACATTCGTGAACGACGGCTCGAAGACCACCGAGAGCAGCACCGCGATCAGGATGCCGGGCAGCGAGAGCGAGATGTCGGCCAAACGCATGAGCAGCGTGTCGACCCAGCCGCCGAAGAAGCCGGCCAGTAGGCCGATGATGCTGCCGCCCGCCCCAGTGAGTGTGATCCCGACGACTGACACCGCCAGCGAGATCCGCGCGCCGTAGAGCAGGCGGCTCAGCGTGTCTCGGCCGTGCCGGTCGGTGCCGAGCAGGTGGCCGGGCTTCGAGCCCTCCAGTCCGATTGGCGGCGCCAGCCGCTCGCCGAGCGAGCCTTCGACCGGCGAGTGCGGCGCCAGCACGGGCGCCAGCAGGGCGCACAGCACGAGCGCCATGACGATCGCCAGCGGGACCACGGGCGGCCAGCGCCGATCGCGTGCGCGCCGGGCCAGGACGGCGGGCTCGACGGAGACCGCGGAACGGCTGCTCACTGCGAGTACCGGATCTTGGGGTTCAGGTACGCGTAGAGAATGTCGACCAGCAGGTTGACGCCGATGTACATCGCCGAAAGAAACAGGACGACCGTCTGCACGATCGGATAGTCCCGCGAGTCGACGGCCTCGATCACGAGCAGACCGAGCCCCGGCCAGCTGAAGACCGTTTCCACGATGATCGAGCCGTTCAGCAGCGCGACGAACAGGAGAGCGGCAAATGTCACGACCGGCAGCGCAGCGTTCTTGAAGGCGTGACGCCAGATTACGCGCCGCTCGGGCAGCCCCTTGATGCGCGCGAGCTTGACGTACTCGCTGCCGAGGACGTCGAGCATCGACGAGCGGGTCAGGCGCATGAGCCCGGCGACCGCGAACCAGCCGAGCGTGATCCCGGGCAGGAGCACGTGCAGCGGTGTGCCGCGTCCGGAGGTCGGCAGGAGATGGAGCAGCACGCCAAAGATGAGCACGAGCACGAGCCCCAGCCAGAAGGGCGGCATCGCCTGGCCGAGCGCGGCAAAGACCCGGGCGGCATAGTCGAGCGCGCTGCCTCGGCGGACCGCGGAGTACACGCCGACCGGAAGCGCCACGGCGATCACGATGAGCACGGCGAGGCCGCCGAGCTCGAGCGTCGCTCCGTACCGCTCGGTGACGAGGTCGAGGGCGGGTCGGCGGAAGCGGACGGAGCGGCCGAAATCTCCCTGGAGCGCCTGGGTCGCGAACCGCCAGTACTGCACGGGCCACGGGCGATCGAGACCGAGGTGCGCGCGCATCAGCTCGATGTCCGCTTTCGACGCCTCCGCCGGCATCATGATCGAAATCGGGTCACCGGAGAGCCGCACGAGCGCGAACACGATGACGGACACCACGAACATCGAGACGATCGACTGGATCACGCGGCCGATGATGTAGCGCTGCACGCTCGATCGCTCACTTGTAGAGGACGGCCTTCAACTTTTCGACGAACGAGGGATCCAGCGTGAAGAGGTCGGCGATCATCTTTTCCAGCTCTTCGCCCGCCACGGGATCGAGCGTGAGCTTCGCCTTCTCGGCCTCGGCCAGGAGGGTCTTGTCGTTCAACGTCTCCTGGAAGGCCCGTCTCAGCACTTGCACCCGCTCCTTCGGCGTTCCGGGAGGGGCCACGAAGGGGCGGGAGTACGCGCTCCCGTCCTGGATGCCCACCTGGATCAACCGGCGCGCCTCGTCGGTCTTGGCCAGGCCGATCGCCAGAGGGACGCGCGACAGGTCCGGCAATGGCTTGGAGGTCACCTGCAATATCGGGATCGCCTCGCCCGCGTCCAGAGACTTGCGCCAGGTCGCTCTCATCGACTCCCAGGCCCAGCACGCTCCCGCCACTTCACCGCTCTCCGCAGCCAGACGGATCTCTGCGGTTCCCTTGTACCCCGTGACGACCTGGATCGGAAGACCGAGAGCGGCTTTCAAGATTCTGGGCGTGTTGTCGGTTGGCGCGCCGGGCGCGACGGCACCAATCTTGACCGGGGTCTTGGCGCTCATCAACTGCTCGACCGACGTGATGCCGCTCGCCTTCGTCAGAGAGCAGACGACCTCCTCCTTGACGGTAGCCCCGATGAACTCGAACTTCCGGGCGTCGAACTCGATCCCCGGCTGCCCGAGGACCTGACCGAGCACCAGTGTCCCGGGGAAATGCGCGAGCGAGAGACCGTCCGGCCTGGCCACCCTGTAGAGGTGATTCGCGGAGATGAGGCCTCCGGCGCCTGTCATGTTCTCGACGATGATCGCGGGACTTCCGGGAATGTGCTTGCCGAGATGCCGCGCGACGAGCCTGGCGTACGTATCGAAGCCGCCTCCGGGAGCCAGCCCGACGATGATGCGCACGGTCTTGCCGGCAAAAAACGATTGGGCCTCGAGAGGGCTACTGCCAGCGAGGCCGAGCACGACTATCACAAGTGTGGCAAGCGCGAGCATCCGTCGTCTCATGCGCGCCTCCAGAGTTGCTTCGTCGCGATGCGCGCCCCCTCGACCAGGGCGTCGAACTTGGCCCAGACGACGCTCGGGTGGATCTCGGTCGATCCCGCGAACGTGGCGAATCCGCAGTCCGCGCCGGCGATGACGTTCTCGCGCCCGACCACCTTGGCGAATCTCACGATGCGCTCGGCCACCAGCTCGGGGTGCTCGACGAGAACGGTCGATTGCGTGATCGTGCCCGGGATCAGCACCGCGGCGTCGGGCAGCTTGACCGTCTCCCACACGCGCCACTCGTGCTCGTGCCGCGGGTTCGCCGCCTCGAACGAGTAGGCGCCGGCCCGGATCTTCAGCATGACGTCCACGAAGTGCTTGAGCTCGAGGTCGTGGACGCGGGGGCCGATGTTGATCCCGTAGCAGGTGTGCCAGCGCACCTTGTCCCGTGGCAACCCCCGCAGGGCGTGGTTGAGCGCCTCCACGCGCACCTCGGCCCATCGGCGGACTTCGTCCACGCTCAGCTCCGGGTGCGACACGTAGTGGGTCGCCAGATGGGGGTCGTCGATCTGCACGAGAAACCCGGCATCGACGATCGCCTGGTATTCCTCGTGCATGGCGTCAGCGATCGCGACGAGGTACTCCTCCTCGGTCCTGTAATACGCGTTCTTCTGCCAGTCCTCGACGCTCGTGGGCGAGATGGCCGGGATGAAGGCTTCTTCGGCCTTCGTGCCCGCGAGGGCGGCCTTGAGATTCTCGATATCGGCCTGCACGTGCTTGTGGCCCTTGTAGGCGATAGGCCCGGTGCAGACCATGTGCATGGCGCGTGCGGGGGGACTGGGCATCGCGCGACCGAACCACTCGTAGAACTCCGGAAAAGCCCTCACCTCTCGCGAGCCGCTCCACGGGCTTCCAGCCGCGTCCTTGTTCGGCTCGAACCCGGACAGGCGCTCGTTGACGTACGGAATGAAACCCGGCTTGCCCATCTCGCCGTCGTCGACGACGTCCAGGCCGAGCTCGGCCTGCTTGCGGACGATCTCTCTCACCGCGGTCCGTACTCGTGTGGTGTGGCCATCCTGATCGTAGGGTCGGCCGCTGGATTTCGCCTGGATCATCTCGAGCAAGTCGCTGGGGCGGGGCAAGCTCCCGGCGTGGGTCGTGAGAATCCGATCGCTGCTACGCTTCATGACTCTGGTGCCCTCTTTCGCGGAGCCCTAGCTCGCCGGGCTCACGTACTCGTAGTTGGTTTCCATCGGCACGTAGGCGAGGGATTGCCAGCCGCCGATCTTTCGGCTCATGGCCCACGTGATGGACTTCATCCCGAGCATGACGCCGTGGTGGGCGTCGTAGAGTTTCTGTCCGAGCGCCTGGGTCATGCGAGCGCGCTTCTCGGCGTCCAGCTCCCGCATGGCCGCCTCGATGTCCTCGTCGTAGGGACCGTCGCACAGCAGGTTGAAGGCGCCCTTGGAATGGAGGACACGGCTCCAGGCCAGGATCGGCTCGTCGAACGGCGGCGAGCCGTACACCCAGTGCGTCTTGTGCGTCTTCCGGTTCCGGCTCTTGGGCCCGAAGGTGCTGGTCATCTCCGGGAAGCGCTTCGACTTGATTCCGACCTTCTCCCAGTCGAGCGCCACCGCTTCCATGACGTCCGGCCCGTCGAGGGCGTAGACCATGACCATGGGGTTGACTCGTACCTCGAAGCCCCCGGCATGCCCGGCCTCGGCGAGGAGCTTCTTCGCGCGCTCGGGATCGTAGCCCGGGATCTTCCAGTCCGCGCTGTAGCCCTTGTGGAAGGGGTAGTAGTAGTACGAGAAGGGTGTCTCGGAACCCTTCCCTTTCCAGAGCGCGCTGATGATCGCCTTCTTGTTGACCGCGAGGTTCATCGCCAGCCGAACCTTCCGGGCGTTCTCGCGGCTCTTCGGATCGCTCCAATCGCCCGCCCAGGGACACGCGGGGCAGTAGTCCTCGCGATCCGACGTCGTCTGGCCGCTGAGGATGACCCAGTAGCATGCGGCATTCGGCACGTCGTGCAGACGCAGCCCCGACTTCGCCGCCTGGTCCAGGTAATCGCCGAAGACCACGCCGATGTCGATCTCGCCCGCCCGGAGCCCTGACAAGCGGGTGGCCGGGTCGGGGACCCGACGGATCACCAGCTCCTTGAAGGCGGGCGTCTTTCGCCAGTGGCCCGCCACCGCTTCGAACCGGTGGTAGTCCCCTTGCCGGCCCTCGACGTGGCGGTAGGGCCCGGTGCCGATCGGGTGGAGCGCCGCCTTCTCCTCGCCGACCGTCTCCAGATACTTCTTCGGGACGACGTTCTGATATCCGACGAACTGGGTGAAGTTCGAGGCGACCTCCCAGACCCGGTTCTTGAAGTGCAGCACCACCGTCAGCTTGTCGGGCGTCTCGATACGCTCGAGGTTGTTCCGGAAGAACGGTGCCGAGCCGCCTCCGGAGTCCGGCTTGAGGTTCTGCTCGACCGTGAACTTGACGTCCTCCGCCGTCAGCTCACCCCAGCCCTCGTGAAACTTCACCCCGGACCGGAGCTTGAATGTCCACGTCCGCAGCTCGTTCGATGGTTTCCACTCCGTGGCCAGTCCGGGGCGATACTCGAAGGTCTTCGGGTCCCGCATGATGAGCGCGTCGTAGATGCAGTCCCACAAGGGCTTCTCGGCCTGAACCGTGCGCCAGGCGAAGGGCGTTTCCGTGCCCCACTGCCCGACCGCCACCACGAGGCGGTCCCCGCTCGCCGCGGTGGCGCGAGAGGGACGGATAAACGGTGCGCCCATGACGGCGGCGGCCGCTGTCCCGGCCCGTCCCAGGAACGCTCGGCGATTGATCGATCCGGCCATTACTGCTCCTTGAGTCGCATATCCTCGTAGGACGGGAACGGTGAGTTGTGGATCCAGGTGATCGTGTGCTCGGTCACCCGCGGCCCGATCCCCATCAACGCGCGGAAGTCCATGATCGGCGCGAACATCACTCGGTCGATCGTGAGCTGTTGGATCTTGTGAAGGAGCGCTTCGCGCCGGCGAGGATCCCGCTCGCGTGCCTGCTGCTCGAACAGGTCGTCGATGTCGGGATAGCCGCCGTACGCGTAGCTACCCTTCGAGGAGATGAACTCCTGGACCCGGCTGGCCGCGTTGCCGGAGTTCCCCACCCCGGTGATGAACAGCCCGCGCAGCTTCTTCTCGCGCCAGGCGGCGTAGAAGGCCGCGCGCTCCAGCGGTCGCATCTTCACGCGGATGCCGACAGCGTTCAGGTAGTTCACCACCGCCTCCGCCGTCGTGAAGAACGGTGGGATCGGCACCAGATCGCCCGCGTCCAGGCCGTTCGGATAGCCGGCCTCCGCCAGCAACTGCTTCGCCCGTTGCGGGTCGTAGGTCGTAGGCTCGACCTGCAGGGCGTAGTCCATGACGCGCGGAATGATGACGCCGGCCGGCGGGCAGAAGCCGAGACAGGCGGCGTCGTTGATCGCCTTGCGGTTCAGCGCGTGATTGACCGCTAGGCGCAGGCGCTTGTCGCTCCACGGCGACTTTGGATCCCACTGGTCGGCGAACTCGAGCCAGGTGATGGAGGCATGGCGCGAAGCCACGATCTGCAGGCGCGAGTCGCGCTTCACGTTCTCGGCATCGGGACCATCGAGGGCGACCGCAATGTCCGCCTCGCCGGTCTTCAGCATCGCCGCGCGGGTGGTCCCTTCCGGGACACTCTTCATGACCAGACGCTTGACGTGCGGGACGTGCCGCCAGTACCCCGCGTTTGCTTCCAGCACGACCTCCACGCCGGGCGTGTGGCTCACGAACTTGTACGGGCCGGCGCCGATCGGGTGCTTTCGGAAGCCCTCGTCGCCGACCTGCGTGAGATATTTCTTGGGGACGACGATCCCGGCCGCGGTGGCGGTCGTCCCGTAGAAGGTCATGAAGTCCGGCCAGGGCTCCTTCAACTGGAAGCGCACCGTGAAAGGATCGACGATGTCCACCTGCCTGACGCGCGCCTGTAGCTCCTTGGCGCCAGCCCCCCGGTAGCGCTCGTAGCTGAATTTCACGTCCTCGGAGGTGACGGGGTCGCCGTTGTGGAACTTGAGGCCGCGGCGCAGCTTGAACTCGTACGTGAGCCCATCCGCGCTTTCCCGCCACGACTCGGCGAGGCTATTGCCCATTTTCTGACCAGGCAGCGGGCGGACCATCGCGTCGTGGATGGCGTAGAGCATCCCGAAGGGTGTGATCTGTGGTGGGGCGGTGGACGGATCGAACCACGTCGGCGCGAGCGTGACGTGCCACGCCATCACCGCTTCTCCGGGCTGGGCGGCATCCCCCTGGCCCACGCTGAGCATCAGCAGGGCGGCCGCGAGGGACACGATGATGCGATCGCGATGGAGGTTCATGGCTCCTCCGATCAGCTCACGTATTCGTAGTTGTTTTCGAGGGGCACGAAGACGAGCGTCTGCCAGCTATTCACCTTCTTGCTCACCGCCCACGTCAGCGATCGCATGCCCAGCATCACGCCTCGATAGTCGTCGTAGAGCTTCTGTCCGAGCGCCTGAGTCATGCGCGAGCGCTTCTCGCCATCCAGCTCTCGCGAGATCGTATCGACGTCCTCGTCGTACGGTCCGTCGCAGAGGAGGTTGAAGGCCCCCTTGGTGTAGATGCAGCGTTGCCAGGCGAGGACCGGCTCGTCGAACGGCGGCGAGCCGTACACCCAGTGGGTCTTGTTCGTCTTGCGCGCGCGGTTCTTCGGCAGGAAGTTGCTGAACGCCTCGGGAACGCGGCGCACCTTGATTCCGATCTTCTCCCAATCGAGGGCCACCGCCTCCACCATGTCCGGCCCATCGAGCGCGTAGGTCATGACCAGGGGATTCATCCGAACCTCGAAGCCGCCGGCGTGGCCGGCCTCGGCGAGGAGCTTCTTGGCGCGCTCGGGATCGTAGGGCGGGACCTTCCAGTCCTTGCTGAAGCCCTTGTGGAACGGGTAGTACCAGTACCCGAAGGGCGCGTCGGAGCCCATCCCCTTCCAGAGAGCGCTGACGATCGTCTTCTTGTTGACGGCCAGGTTCAGCGCCAGCCGCACCTTCCGCGCGTTCGCCAGGCTCTTGGGGTCACTCGGATCGCCCGCCCACGGGCACGTGGGGCAGTAGTCCTCGCGATCCGGCGTCGTCTGGCCCTGCAGAACGACCCAGTGACACGCCGCATTCGGCGTCTCGTGGATCCGAAGCCCCGCCTTGCGGGCCTGGTCCAGGTAGTCGCCGAACACGTTGCCGATGTCGATCTCCCCGGACCGGAGTCCTGCCAGGCGCGTGGCCGGGTCAGGGATTCGCCTGATGACCAGCTCTTTGAAGGCCGGGGTCTTCCGCCAGTGGTTGGCGACCGCTTCGAATCGGTGATAGTCCCCCTGCTTGCCCTCCACGTGCCGGAAGGGGCCGGTGCCGATCGGGTGGAGCGCCGCCTTGTCCTCCCCCACCGACTCGATGTACTTCTTCGAGGTGATGTTCTGGTAGCCGACGAACTGGGTGAAGTTCGAGGGAACCTCCCAGACCCGGTTCTTGAAGTGCATCACGACCGTGGACTTGTCCGGCGTCTCGATGCGGTCGAGGTGGGCGCGAAAGAACGGTGCGGACCCACCCTGCGAGTCGGGTTTGAGATTCTGCTCGACGGTGAACTTCACGTCCTCGGCGGTCATCTCGCCGAACCCTTCGTGAAACTGCACTCCCGAGCGGAGCTTGAAGGTCCAGGTCCGCAGCTCGTTCGAAGGCTTCCACTCCGTCGCCAGCCCCGGACGGTACTCGAACGTCTTCGGGTCGCGCATGATCAGCGGGTCGTGCATGCAGTCCCACAGCGTCTTTTCCGACTGGCTGGAACGCCACGCGAACGGCGTCTCAATTCCCCACTGACCGACCGCCACGACGAGACGATCGCCCGCCGCGCCGGCGCGCGAAGAGGAGATGAGCGGCGCGCCCAGCAGCGCGGCGGCGGTCGAGGAAGCCCCCCTGAGAAACGACCGACGATTGATCGGCACGGCCATCGTGTTGCCTCCTCGCAGTCCCTCGAGAGCGTGTGGAGTCGGCAGGGATGGTAACGCGTGGTCGGGGCGTCCGCGAGTCCGAACTTGTTTGCCGTTTGAAATCCGGGGGTTGGTCCAGACGACGCTAGGCTGGACGTCTACCTCGCGGGAGACGGCCTTCCCCGCAGTCGCTTGGCCCCACCTACGGGAACGAGTCGGTGCTATCGTAAGTGACATCTCCGGTCCTGCGACCTGAGGGAGGCCATCGCGATGGACGACGAGGCGATCAGGAGATCGACTGGCTAACGGGAAGCTACCACGTGAGATCCACGCTATTGCCACGACGGCCGGCAGCGCGCTGAACGACCCTTGTGCTGTATGCGACGTCAAGGGGACGCAACTGCGCTACAACAACACTCCGGCAGGATCGTTCGCATTTCATCAACGCTGTCACGAACTCTGGCAGGAAAGAAGCGGCTAAACCGACCCGACGCGTCGCCGATTAGCGCCGACCCGCACCGGGTAGGAGCGCCCACCCTTGGCACCGCGACACAGCGAGTAGCGTGGGAGGCGCTCAGGCAGGGGATGTGATGTACTCCGGGCCGACCTTTTGGATCAGTGTCAGCGGGACGTTTGTGCATCTCAAGTGTGTCGACGATAGAAATGTCCGGTTCTGCCAGAAATGTTCAAAGCCTGTAGGCAAGTGTCGATGCGGGGCTAATTTGCGCGATGCCCTTGAAGGTCCGAGTCGGCTGAGTGAACAGGCCGTCTGGTGTACCAAGTGCGGGCAGAAGTATCCCTTCGCTAGTCCGCGTGGCTGCGCGAACGAGATCCTCTTCTCTTGAGCGCTATGGTTAAAGCAGGGCTCGACGACGGCTCGGAGATCTCCCATTACCTAAAACCCGACGACGTTCGAGATCTATCTTGTCAGGAGCGGCTTCCGACGGAGGAGAGCACATGAACGCGGAAACTGAAACAGCGATCCAGAACTTGAGCAAAGCCTTCGCGGACACCGCCGACCTTTTGTCGACCATGAAGCGGATCGCGACCTCGCTCGTAAACATCGAACTTCATCTGCAGGCCATGAGGCCATCGAACGTGCAGACGGTCCGAGGTCCTACCCGCTGATACGCTCCCGGACGGCCGCCCGCGCGGCCCGAGCCGACGAGCGAAGAGTTCCTGGCCCTGCTAATCCTGCTCGGTCCGTTCGCGTACGTTGTGCGATGGATCTGGCGCGGGCTGGCTACAGTCGGTCGAGAATCTGGCGTCGCTTCGCCTGGTACCCCTCTTCTGTGATAAGTCCTTTGTCGCGCATCATCTTGAGTTCGTTCAGGCGGTCAGCGTTACTTCCCGCGGGGGGCCGCAGCCCCGGCCTGATGTCGCGGGCGTCTCGTTTCAGACCGAGGTAGGCGCGTCCATCAGTCTCGTACTGCCCGTCTCGGAGGTTGGTGTCCCGCCCGGCTCGTCACGCCGCGTGAGCTGGGATCTGCCCCTTGGGTGCGCGCGCCCGCGGCTTCGGCGGGCCTGATCTGAACAGGAGTGCGCCGGCGACAACCAAGTAGAACAGATAGCTGCCGGCCTCGAGCCACGACGGGCGTGCCCGGTAACCGACCAGCCCATTGAGGAACCCGCCAACGACGCCGTGATCGTCCAGAACAAGCGACGTGTCCCAGGCCATGGACGACTGCGGAAGGACACCCATGGCCTCCAGCCTGCCGGCGCCCGTGCTGAACATGCCGGCGGCCAGGAGCAGCAGGAATACCGAGGTGACAGCGAAGAATCGCTGCAGGCTGATGTGTCGACCGCCCCGAAAGATGGCCCAACCGAGCGTCGCCGCCATCGCGAGGCCGAGGACCGCGCCCGTGGCGCTGGCCCAGCCCGACGGTGAGGTGGCCTGGGTCAGGAGCCCCCACAGGAACAGGACCGTCTCGGCTCCTTCGCGAAAGACCCCGGTGAAGGCGAGCACGCCGATGATCCAAAGCCGGTGGCTCGCCTGGGCCTCGTCGATCCTACGTTGGACGTCGCCTTTCACGGCTCGGGCGTGCTGCTGCATCCAGTACCCGTGCCAGGTGAGGACGATCACCGCGACGAGGATCACGGCCAGGCTAATCACGTCGGGGCCGAGGTCCAGGAGCGGCCCGGACAGGGCTGTGACGAGCACCCCCAGGGCGACGCTGGCGAGCACCCCGAGCAGGCCACCCCGCGTGGCGTAACGATAGTGCCGCTCGGCGCCGATCTTCTGGAGATACGTGTAGACGATGCCCATGATGAGCGCAGCTTCAAAGCCTTCGCGGAGCGTAATGACGAACGTGCCGCCCATGGGGCTGCGGTCACTCGGCGACGATGCGGCCCGTCGCCTGCTGGTTGAAGTCGTCCAGGAAGGAATAGGTGCCGGGCTTGAGGGCGCGAATCCGGACGTTGAGGGTCTTCCCGGCCGGCACGACCTTCTCGACCCGGAGATCCTTACTCTCGAATTCTGCCGCCTTCGCGCTCTTGTTCGTGATCACGAGGACGAAGGGGGTATTCGCTTTGACCTTCACCTCGTTGGGCTGGAACTGATTCTTGTCGATGGTGAGGGGGATTTCCGGAGGCGCGTCCGCGGCCGACACGGCCCCGGCAACCGAGACGAGACCAACGACGACGCACGCGATCAGTCGTTTGAAGCTGCTGCGCATGCTCCCCTCCCGACGGCGGAGTTAGGTCCCCTAGCCAAGATAAATTAGGATGCCCTAATCTCGACGATCTGTCAACGCCCCGTCCGGAAAGCCGGCGCGCCGCATCACGCGAGCCCTGCTACCATGGCGACCGACAAGGCAACCACCACCGAACGGCTGAGCCGACGGAGGCCACGAGATGGAATTCATCGATCTGAAAGCAGCGCAAGAGTTCTCACCGCAGCATCACGTGCACAAGAGCCTGACGGCGACGCCGCGGAGCGACATCAGCATCGCATGCTGGGAGCCGGGGCAGACCTCGCCGATCCACTGCCATCCCGGCGCCGACGAGATCTACCACGTCATGGAGGGCGGAGGACTCTTCAGTGACGGACGCACCGAGCGGCGGCTCGGTCCTGGGGACACGGTCATCTTCCCCACCGGCGACGTGCACCAAGTCACGGCGCTGACGCGCATGGTGCTCTACCGCGTGCAGGCGGGAGCCGACCGTCATCCCGAATCGCTGGACGCCTGGCCCGCGAAGCGTTAGGCCTCGGATCGAGAGGTCGGGGAGCCTCTCGGGGCCCCCCACGTCAGTCAGCCGCGTCGGTGAATGCCCGAACCCGTCACGAAGTCGTAGAGGTTGGCGACGTTCATCTTCATCACGCCTGGCGCCATGCCGTCCTGGCCCACGTCCATCGGATACCGGTCCGTCATCGCCGTGAGGTCGGCTACGCACTGCTCCTTGCTCATCCCTCGCCCGACCCCGCGGCGCACGTAATCGACCCACTCACGGATGAACGCACCCTGCTCGTTCAGATACCGCTTGTCGCACACGGGACCGTGACCCGGGACGAACGTGTCCTCTCGTAGACCTGCCAACGATTCCAGGGCTACGAGCCACAGGTCCGGGTCCGCCTCCTGGAGCCAGGTGTGCACCTTACAGAAGATGTTGTCGCTGGTGAAGACGACACCTTCTTCCTCCACGATCACGGCGGCCTGGTAGGCCGTGTGGCCGGGCATGTGGACCAAGCGGAAGGTGTGGTTGCCCACGTGGAGCCTCATCTCGCTCTGGAACGTGATGACCGGCGCGTTGGGCCGATAGCCCTCCAGCAGCTTCGGCTCCTCCGGCCCGAACGAGGCCACCCGGGCGACGTGCGCGGCCATATCAGTGGCCAGGATCCGTGTTCTCACGCCCTCGTGAGCGACCACTGGCACGTCGAAGTACGCGTTCCCGGTCCAGTGGTCGCCGTGGGGCTCAGTGTTCATGATGTAGCGGAGCCGGCCGCGGCGTTCGACGTCCGCTTTGAGTCTGAGGGCGTCACTGGGCTTGTGCGGGCTGTCGATCATCACGATTCCGTCGGACGTGGTGACGATCCCGTGATTGCACCCGCGGAGCTCGGTCTCGATGAAGACGTTGGCCGTCAGCTGTTTCATGGGGTCCCCCGTTCGAGTGGTCGGTCGCGTGCGACAGGCTATGGTATCGTCGGGCCCTCGGCAAGGTCCTGGCCACCACCTTTCCCTCACCGGGATCTCCCGCTTCAAGGAGGGATCTAAGCCATGCCCTATAAGCTACTGAGTTATCAAGCGGGCCAAGCCGCGCGCGCCGGGGTGCTCGTCGGCGATACGGTCTACGACGCGGCGAAGGTCACAGGCCTCTCCGCCCATTCGAGCGTGCTCGGTGTGCTCGATGACTGGAGCCGGGCCAAACGGCTCCTCGCCCATGCCGCGAAGCGAATCGAGTCCGGCAAAGGGGGCGTCAAGGGCGTGCCGCGCAAGCGCGCTCGGTTGTTGGCCCCGGTGCTCTATCCCGGGAACATCTACTGCGCCGGCGCCAACTACACCGATCACATGGCCGAGATGGCGCGTGCCCAGGGTCAGGCGCCCGGGCCGACCATGAAGGAGCTGGGCGAGAAACCCTGGCACTTCGTCAAGACCTCGAGAAGCTCGGTGGTGGGACCTGGCGCCCGGGTCAAGATACCGGTCTATTCGCAGATGGTGGACTGGGAGGTCGAGCTCGCCGCGGTGATCGGCAGGGCGGCGCGGGACGTGCCGGTGGACAAGGCGCTCGACTATGTCGCCGGCTACACCATCGCCAACGATCTCTCCGCGCGGGACGTCATGAGACGCGACAAGAATCCCGCGACCTCGCCTTTCCACTACGACTGGCTCAGCCAGAAGTGCTTCGATGGCGCCTGTCCGCTCGGCCCGTGGATCGTGCCGGCCAGTGACATCCCCTACCCTCAGAACCTCGCGCTGAAGCTGTGGGTGAACGACAAGCTGATGCAGGACTCCCATACGGGGAAGATGATCTTCAGCACCGCCGAGCAGATCGCCATGCTGTCCTCCCGAGTGACGCTGCACCCGGGCGATCTCGTCCTGACCGGAACCCCGGCGGGCGTGGGAATGCCGCGGCGCATGTTCCTGAAGGCCGGGGACACGGTGAAGCTGTGGATCGAGGGCATCGGCGAGCTGAGCCACACGATGGCGGGGTGAGCCGATGACCGAGAGCGACCGCGAACCGTACGTCGGCCGGCCGCTGAAGCGGACGGAGGACCCGAGGCTCATCACGGGTCGGGGGCAATACGTCGAGGATATCAAGCTGCCGGGGCTCGCGCACCTCGCGTTTCTTCGGAGTCCGCATGCTCACGCCCGTGTGACCGCGGTCCGGACCGACGCGGCTCGCAGAGCCCCCGGCGTGGTTCGGGTCGTGACAGCCAGGGACCTCGGTCCGTTGCGACCCCTGCCCTGCATGGCGATGCTGCCGGGACTCAAGCAGGTCCAGTGTCCGTACCTGGCTGAAGCCGTCGTCGACTCGACCGGCGTTCCGGTCGCGGCGGTCGTTGCCGAGAGCGCGTCGCTGGCTCGCGATGCCGCCGAGCTGATCGAAGTCGAGTACGAGCCGCTTCCGCCGGTCGCCAACCCCGAACGCGGCCTCGAGCCCGGGGCTCCCCTCGCCCACGCCGAGCTCGGGACCAACCAGGCCTTCAGCTGGCCGCTCAAGGGTGGCGACGTCGACGGAGCGTTCTCGAGAGCCGCCCATATTGTGAAGGTGCGCCTCGACCACAACCGGCTGGCCGGAGCCCCGATGGAGCCGCGCGGCGTGCTCGCGCGGTACGACCCCGGGAGCGACGAGCTAACGCTGTGGTTGACCACCCAGAATCCTTTTCTATCCCGCGCAGACCTCGCGGCGGTCACCGGCTTTCCGGAGCACAAGCTCCGCGTCATCGCGCCGGACGTCGGCGGGGGCTTCGGGGTGAAGGGGCCGCTCTACCGCGAAGAGATCGTTGCGGCCACGCTCGCGCGTCAGCTCGGTCGCCCCATCAGATGGATCTCGACCCGCACCGAGGACCTGCTCACTACGATTCAGGCGCGGGCCGCCGTGTCGGAAGCCGAAGGCGCGGTGACCGCCGACGGAGAGCTGATTGGTCTCAGAGCGAAGGCGGTTTTCGATCTCGGCGCCCACCTGCTCGGGCTGTCTCTCGTGCCCCCGATGTCTGCCTCGACTCATATCTTCGGTCCTTATCGGATCCAGAACGCCGAGCTCCTGAGCATCGGCGTCTATACGAACACCGCGCCAACCGGGCCCTACCGGGGATCGGGACGGCCCGTCGGCGTCTATCTCATCGAGCGCCTCATGGACGAGGCGGCTCGAGCTACCCGCCTCGATCCAGTCGAGATTCGCCGGCGGAACTTCATCCCGGCCGAGGCGTTCCCTCACCGCACGCCGTTCGGCGTCGCCTACGACTCCGGGAACTACTCGCGAGCGCTCGATCGCGTGGTGGAGCTGGCGGACTATCGAGGTTTACGCCGCGCGCAGGCCGAGGTGCGCACGCGTGGCGAGATCATGGGGATCGGTGTCGCGGCCTACGTCGAATCCACCAATGTGCTGGGCTGGGAGAGCGGAGTCGTCCGGGTAGAGCGGAGCGGCAAGGTCACCGCCGTCACCGGATCGAGCCCGCACGGCCAGGGGCACGAGACAACCTTCGCCCAGATCGTCGCCGACCATCTCGGCGTCGCGTACGACGATGTGGTCGTTCGCCACGGCGACACCCTGGGTGCGCCGCAAGCGATCGGCACGTTCGGCAGCCGCAGCGCGGGCCTCGGCGGCAACGCGCTCGCCCAGGCCGCGGTGGAGATCAGGGAGAAGGGACGGCGGCTCGCCGCCAGGCTTCTGGAGGCGAGTCCGGAGGACCTCCAGCTCGCGCGCGGCGGTTTTCAGGTCAAGGGGGTGCCCGAGAGGATCGTCGGGTGGGATCGGGTCGGCGAATTTGCGCATCGCGGGATGGGACTGCCCCCTCAGGAGACGCCCGGGCTCGAGGCGACCGTGTTCTTCCGCCAGGATCAGCCGTCGTGGAGCTTCGGGGCCGGCCTCGCCGTTGTCCGGGTCGACCGCGACACCGGCCAGGTGCGGCTCGAGCGTTTCGTCGCGGTAGACGACTGCGGCAACGCGATCAACCCGCTCCTCATCGACGGACAGATCGTCGGCGGCTTCGCGCAGGGGCTCGGCCAGGCGCTGCTGGAGCGCATCGCCTACGGTGAGGACGGTCAGCTGCTCACCGGCACGTTCATGGAGTACGCGATCCCGCGTGCCGACGACATGCCCGGGCTGATGGTGGATCGGACCGTGACGCCGTCGCCCCTCAACCCGCTGGGCGTCAAAGGCGTCGGCGAGGGCAGCGCCTGCGTGGCGCCTCCCGCGATCGTGAACGCGGTCGTGGACGCGCTCACGCCGTTCGGTGTCCGCCACGTCGACATGCCGCTCACCGCCGAGAAGATCTGGCGCGCGATCCAGCGCTGAAGGAAGCGCGCTACCTGGCGGGTGGAATGATCGGGAGCAGGACGTGCGACGGTCGGCCCGGCCCGCAATGGATCGTCACCTTCTTGCCGAAGACCCCCGGCGGCCGGTCGCGCGGATCGTTGTGCTGGAAAGGGCCGACGCCGGTGAAGACCGCGCCGAGCGTCCCGAGCCCGGTCGACGGGCCGCCGGGATACTCGTAGTCCCGCCCGCGCACCGTGAGCCCGATCCGATAGCCCGCGGGCACCACGATGCACGTTGGCCAGATCTCGACGTCCAACTCGTACACCTTGCCCGTCGTGAGCGGTTGCTTCTCGTCGTGGGTGTGGTACGGGCGATAGGGCAGCGTGAGTTTCTGATCGAGCTTCCGATGCGAAGCCCGGAGCCACCCCTGAGCGATCGGTGTGTGCGGATCGAGCGCGCCCTGGAACACGACCTCTTTCATGTTCGGAGTCAGCACGCGAACGATCAGAAAGAGGTCGGCATCCGTCGTCTGGGACGATACGTAGAGCTTCGCCGCGATAGGGCCGGTGATCTCGGTCTCCCTCGGTAAGGGCGGCGTGAGAAACGTCACGCCATCACCGAAGCCGTCGTAGGCCACGCTGCCCCTGCGGCCGATTGGCGCGCGAACCAGGCTCTGGTCGGCCGGGCTCAGATAGAGCTTGGTCCACCGCGTGCGGGCGAGCGGCCATTCCTTCTCGTGCCGTTCGACGAATTTCTCGCCGGGATGGCGCACCTGAAGCACGACCCTCGGCTGCTTTTTCCATCCCGTGTCCTCGCCCTTCAAGAAGTGGCCGAAGAACTTCTTCTGGAGGTTCACGCCGTAGTCGGTGTAGAAGTGCGTCCAGTGCTCGATGCCGTGGACCTCGAGCCACTTCTGCTTCGACGCCGAGCGCACGAATCCCTCGAAGTTGCCGCGGGGATGGAGACCCTGTCCGCCCCAGTTGCCTGCCGAGAAGAGCGGCACCTCGACCTGCGACCAGTCGGGCATGCGTGAGCGCCAGTACTCGTCACTGGCGAGCGGGTTCTGCCAGCAATCCTCGTAGAAGTCGCGCCGGTTGCCACCGAGCTCCTCCTCGGTCAGGGTCGGTGGCCCCGATACCCAGTCTCCGTTCATCCGGCTGCGAAATCCTCGGGTCCCACGTCCGTGCTGGACCCGGACGACCTGCGATGGGAACCACGCCTTGCCGAACGTGCAGAGGATGCCCCCGTGGTGGCTGAGGTCACGGTAATAGTCGGCCGCGCCCTCCCAGATGCAGATGGCCGCGAGGTGGGGCGGCTGCAGCGCCGCCACCTGCCACTGGTTCATCGCATAGTACGAGATGCCGTTCAGCCCGATCTTGCCGGTGCTCCACGGCTGTCCGGCCGCCCACTCGATGCAGTGATAGAGATCCTTCGCCTCCCGGGCCGACCAGATGTCGAGCTTGCCGGGCGAGCGTCCGGCGCCGCGCGAGTCGACGCGGACGCAGGCATAACCATCCGGCACCCACTTCTCGGGGTCGACCACTTCCCAGTTCTGGTACTTGTTCGTCGAGCCCCCGGGGACGTCCGGGTGCTCGCCCGCCATGCGGCGCCACTGGTCGGTGTAGAGGTCTTCGAAGTGGAGCCATTTGCCGTACGGGCCGTAGGCCAGGATGACGGGGTACTTGCCCGCCTGGAGAGGCCGATAGACGTCGGCGCGAAGGACGAGGCCGTCGTCCATGCGGACCGGGACGTCCCAGTCGATGCGCATCCCGTCGCGAACCTCGCTCGTGAAATCGGTCATGGCCGAGGTGCCTCCTGGCCCGCGCCGTCGACACGCACCGCGCGTCCGGTCTGCGAAGATTCGACGATTGCTTCGAGCACGGCGATGTTCGCCGTCGCCTCCTCGCCGCCGACCTCCGGCGTCGTCCCGTCTCTCACGCAGCGCGCGAACTCGGCGAGCTCGTCGACGACCGGGTCCACCGCCGTCAGGGGCACCGCGGTTCGCTCGGACTGCCCGCGACGCGCAAGAAAGAGCCGTGTGCCGTCCGCCTCGCTCCACGCTTGCGCCTCGGTCCCGTGCACGGTGATGACCGCCGTGCGGTTCGCGTGTACCCACGAGGTTCCGAGGTAGCCCAGGCTGCCCGAGGCGAATTCGAAAAGGATGGAGGTCGCGTCGTCGATCTCCACGCCCGTGAGCGCCACGCGGCGGACGAAAGCGGTCACGCGAGCGATGGGGCCGAGGAAATACCGGTAGGTGTCGACATGGTGAATGCCGAGGTTGGTCATCGGGCCGCCCGGTGTCTCGCCGCGGACCGTGCGCCACATGTCCGGCGTGAGCGCGAAGCCGATGTTCGCCGAGAAGTTGCCCTCGATCTGAGCGGTGCGGCCCATCGCTCCCTCGTCCAGGAGGCGCTTGAGGGCGCGGCTCGCGGGCTGCCGGCGCCGCTGGTGGCCAACGGCGAGGACGACTCGAGCCCGGTGGCACGCCTCCGTCGCCCGCTGTGCGTCGGCGACGGTCAGCGTGAACGGCTTGTCGACGAAGACGTGCTTGCCGGCCCTGGCGGCCGCCACCACCTGCTCGGCGTGGAGCGAGTGGGGCGTGGTGATCAGCACGCCGTCCACATCGGGGTCGGCCAGGACCGCCTCGAAGCTCGATAGGGCCCGGCAGCCGTGGGCCTTGGCAAAGGCCGCTCGGTTGTCGGCCGAGCGGCTGGTGCAGGCCACGATGGCGAGACCCGTCCCCTGCCGGGCCGCGTCGGCCAACACGCGCCCCCAGCCCCCCACGCCCACTGCCGCGACCCGCACCGGTGTCATCGATTCAGGATCGAAGGACGAAGTCGAACGTCGCCGCCTTTCCGTCGGCGGCGTCCTGCACCCGCATCACCAGGTCGCGATTGAAGATGGGATCCCGTCCGTTCCCCGCTTCGCCCGGAAAGTACAGTTGGGTCGTGAGCACCGGACGGTTCGGGGCCTGCACCCTCACGTGAAAGTGGCGTGTCCGGCCGACGTAGTTCCCCGGCACGATCGTCTCGAGACGATAGCGTCCCTGATCGTCGGTGAACTGGTGGCCGCGCAGTCGGTAGCCGGCGTTGTCGTACGCTCCACTACTGTCCGCATGCCAGACGTCGATCAGCGCGCGCGGGACCGGCTGGCAGCTTGTGGACAGGACCACACCGGCCACGACGATCTTCACCCCACTGATCCGCGACTCCAGAAGCGACTCCCGCCTCGGCGAGTCCGGCTTGAAGTAGGGGCCCTCGGTCTGCCGAGGCGTCGGCTGGGGAGCGTCGGGACAACTCGGCGTCGGCCGGAGCGGCTGCGCCTGCGCCGTGACCGCCGTTCGGACCCCCGCCAGCGCCGTCGACATCACGGCGAGCAGTCTGAAAAACCCGCGACGCGAGGTCATTGGAATTCTTCTCATGTCGCCATCCCTCCCAGGTCCGATTCCGGTAACTACCCTAGTGACTGGCTCCCGTCTCTGTCAAACGGCGCCGGCGACGCCAAAACCTGCTGGCCCCCACCCCGGGGCGGCGTTAGGATCTCAGCAAGAGTGGGAGAGCGAACTGGAGGCGCTGACATGAACATCTTCAAGGCTCTGGCGGTCAAGGACGTTCATGAGGCGACCCAGGCGATCCCCCTGATCGACATCGGCCCTGCGTTCCGTGCTGAGCCAGGGGCACTCGAGGGCGCGGCGCGCGACGTGCGGCGCGCCTGCGAGACGGTCGGCTTCTTCTACCTGGCCGGCCACGGGGTGCCGAAAACGCTGATCGACGCGGCCTTCGCGGCATCCCGCGAGTTTCACGCGATGGCGCTCGAATCGAAGCTCCGGCTCAAGATCAACGAGAACAATATTGGGTACCTCGCCGTGAACGAGAGCATGCAGCGACACTCGACCGTCCACAAGGCGACCCGGCCGAATTTCAACGAGAGTTTCTTCATCAGTCACGACCGGAGCGCCGAGCACCCGGACGTCGTCGCCGGCACGCCCCTGCGCGGCAAGAATCACTGGCCCGAGGGCCACGAGCGAATGCGAGCGGCGATGGTGGCGTACTTCAAGACCCTGGAGGGACTCGGCGAGCGCCTGCTCCCGGTCCTCGCGCGCTCCCTCGCGATGCCCGCGGACCACTTCGGCCAGTTCTTCCGGAACGAGGCGCACATCAATCTCCGCTTCCTGCACTACCCGCCCCAGGAGACGGACGACACGGAGCAGTTCGGGCAAGGGCCCCACACGGACAACTCGTTCATCACCATGCTCGCCCGCGAGGACGTTCCGGGCCTTGCCGTCCGTCTGCCGAGCGGCGAGTGGATGGCGCCTCCGGTGATTCCGGGGACCTTTCTGGTGAATCTCGGTAACATCATGAAGCGGTGGTCGAACGACCGCTTCCTGTCGACGCCGCACGGGGTGCTGAACGATTCGGGGAAGGACCGGTACTCGATCGCGTTCTTCTACAGCCCGAACGTCGATGCCGTCATCGAATGCCTACCGACGTGCGTGAGCGCCGGCGACCCGCCGCGCCATCCCCGCGCCGTCTATCGCGATCTCGTGCTGGAGTTCTACAACGCCAACTACTTCCACCGGAAGGACTACGCGGGCGCCGCAGCCGGGAGCTGACGAGAGCTCCGCTTCCGCGCTCTTGATGTGCTGCGCCCGGTCATGGCTACCGGTACCCCGCACGGTCGGCAAGCCGCGTCGCGGCCGCCTGGAACTCGCCGGCGGAGGCGATGTTGATGTCGTCCTGCTTGAACTTGCCCCACTTCGCCACCAGCGGGTTGATGGCCGCCTGCGAGTTGGCCGGGTACTCGAACGCGAGGTCCGCGAACATCTGTTGCGCCTCGGCGCTGGATAGGAACTCGAGGAACTTGAGGGCGCCGGCGCGGTTCTTGGCGTGCGTCGTCACACCCGCGCCGGACACGTTGACGTGGGTGCCGGTCGTCTGCTGGTTGGCCCAGAACGGCAGGACTGGAAACGCCGGGTCCTTGGCGACGATACGCGCCAGGTAATAGTGGTTGGTGACGCCCACGTCGCACTGTCCGGCCGCGATCGCTTCCAGGATCTTGCTGTCGCTGTTGATGAGCACGGGCTGATTGGCGGCCCAGCTCTTCGCGATGTCCTCGGTCCTGGCCTCACCGTGGCGTTTGATCATCGTCGCCAGCAGCGACTGGTTGTAGATGTAACCGGAGGTCCGGAGGCAGAGCCGCCCCTTCCACTTGGGATCGCCCAGTGCCTCGTACGTCGACAGCTCGCCCGGCTTCACCCTGTTCGTGTTGTACATGATGGTCCGCGCCCGCACGGTCAGCCCGAACCACCGGTTCTCGGGATCCCGGAGATGGGCGGGAATGTTGGCGGCGAGCTCGGGGGAATCGACTTTCGACAGCAAGCCGGCCCGCGCGGCGTTCCAGAGATTGCCGGCGTCGACCGTGAGCAGGACATCGGCCGGGGTGCGGTCGCCCTCGGCCTTGAGGCGTTCGAACAATTCGCCCGTGTTGCCGGTGAGCATCTTCACCTGGATCCCGGTCTTCCGGGTGAACGCCTCGAACGCTGCTTCCTGACCGTAGTGGCGCGCGGAGTAGACGAGCAGCTCGCCCGCGCGCGTCGTACCGGCCACGGCCAGCTCGAGGCCGAGTGCCAGCGCGATGAGTCCAAGGACGACGACGGCAGGACGGTTGGCGCTTCCCGGTATCGTGGGCTCCTTTCGGTTGAGCGCCCATGAAGATACCAGATGTCTTGACGGTATGGCTCTCAATATTTCACGGATTAGGTGCGCCTAATTTCGGGACTCCCGGCCGGGATCGGCGGGTCGCGGTATAGTCGTGGGGTGCGTTGCGACTGGAGCTGACCCCGTGCTGGTAGACGACGTCGCGCTGACACCGCTCGCCCTGGGGGAAGACGACGTCGAGGTGTCCTTACTGGACGTGACACGCCTGGCCCACACGGAATCGAAGGCCTTTCGGTTTCTGACTCGCGAGGAGCACGAGGAATACGAGCGGCTACGGCATCCCCGGCGCCGCCGGGAGTGG
>JAHFDK010000082.1 GCA_023249095.1 Candidatus Rokuibacteriota bacterium
GGCGCTCCGGGGTAGACGGTCGAGTCGTGCTTGATGCCTGCCTTGCGGCACGCGGCATCGAACTCATCCACGGCGGTCTGCGGAATCCCCTGATCGGCGCCGCCGAAGAGCGAGAGCACGGAGCACTTGTAGCGCGGGACTGCGTCGATGGGCTTCGGCCGATCCGGCCACCGGCTAAGGCCGAGCGGCCAGCCGTAGAACCCGATCACACCCGAGTACCCGAGTCCGCTCGCCGCCTGGAGGTACGAGAGGGCCCCGCCGAAGCAGAAGCCCACCGAGAAGACCGAGCGAACCTCCCCGCCGTCCTTGCCACGCAGGTAGGTTACGGCGGCAGCGATATCAGCCTGGAGGGCGTCGGGCTTCGTCTGCGGGACGTGAGACATGAAGTCGAAGCTTTCCCCGCGGTCCTCGGAGGGCGCCGTCCGCGCGAAGAAATCGACGGCCACCGCATCGACGCCTATTTCGGCGAAGCGGTCGGCAAGCTCCTTGTAGTACGGGTGCAACCCGCGCACGTCGGGAATGACGACCATTCCGGCGCCGGTCGGCTTGCTCGCGCGGGCCGCGTGCGCCATGAATCGCGTGCCGTCCGCCGCGGTGAGGCTGAGGTCGCGGGAGCCGGCCGAGCCGCCGGCGATCGGGGGAATCGGAGGACGAGAGTCGTTATCTACGCACATATGGCCTCCTTGTTCGGACGCGGCACGCTATATCAGACAAGGCGTGTGTCCGTCAACTCGGGCGCGTTCGACGCGCCCCCGGGCGAATTCGATTCGCCCCCCGGGCGGTGTTCGACGCGCCTCCGGGCGAGGTTCGACTGGAGAGCTTGACTCTCCCCTCGGGCACGATATAGTCGCGCCAGACATGATCACGCCGGGGAGGACGTCATGAAGGACGGGCTTCGGTTTGTCGACTCGGACATGCACATCATGGAGCCGGTGGACCTCTTCGACCGCTATCTGGATCCGCGATTCAAAGACCGCGTCACCACCACGGTGGGAGCCGACAGCCGACCGCGGCGGGGCACGATCGTCATCGACGGATTGCCCACGACGATGGACGCCGAGCTGCAGCAATACCGGAAGCGGAACCGCCCGGGCGTCGCGCACAGCACGCAGCCGCTCTCGGGGTCCCGCCTCGCCGACACCGGCCGGCTGGACTTCGCGATCGAGCGCAAGTACAACGCCGAGGCCCAGGTGATGGGCATGGCGATCGAGGGAGTCGACATCGCGGTGCTCTATCCGACCACCGGTCTCTCCCTCATCGCCCGCGACAATCTCGATCCTCGACTGTCGCTGGCCCTGTGCCAGGCGTACAACAACTGGATCCACGAGTTCTGCCAGTACAGCCCGGAGCGCTTGAAGTTCGTGGCGATGCTGCCCGTGCACGACGTGCACCTGGCCTGCCGCGAGCTGGTGCGCTGCGTGAAGGAGCTCGGCGCCGTCGGGTCCTTCATTCGCCCGAATCTCGTGAACGGCCACTACTGGCACTCGAACTACTGGGATCCCCTCTATACCGTCCACGAGGAGCTCGACGTGACCTGGGGCTTCCACGAGGGCACGGGCGCCTGGTACTCGTACTTCAACGAGCTCTACGGCGAGAACCGGTTCTATCGCCACGTGGCCAGCCACTGGATCGAGATGCAGCAGGCGCTGATCGCGATGATCATCGGCGGGGTGTTCGAGTTCCATCCAAAGCTGCGCGTCGGCTTCCTCGAAGCCCAGAACTCCTGGGCGCCGGGCCTGCTGTCCCGCATCGAGTGGGACTATCCCCAGTATCGCGACTCGCACGCTCCGTATCTCTCGCTGATGCCGCGGGAGTACTTCCGGCGCAACTGCTGGGCCGCCGTGGAGGGGAGCGAGCCGGAGATCGAGGCGACGGCCGGTCTCATCGGCGCCGACCGGATGTGCATCTCGACCGACTATCCGCACTTCGACTCCAACTTCCCGTACGTCTCGACGAATCTCCTGAAGAACGTCCCTCGTGAGATCGCGGCCCAGATCTTCATGGGCGGCGCGCACCTCTACGCTTTCACCGAGAGCGATTTCCGGAAGGCTGACCAGGCGGTGGCGAAGCTCGGCGGGATACCCGCCGGCGGCTGACATCGGCGCCCGCCGGCGGGTGCGAGGCCCCGAACGCGTGCGCGGGCGCGTCCTGCGCCGTACGCTGGCGGGCATGATCTCCACCCGTTACGCGGTCCCGCTACTCTGGCTGGCGTTCGTCCTTTTCCTGGGCACGGCGTACTTCGCGACCCAGGAGACCGGGCCGTTCGTCCTGCCGTTCCTGAAGATACTGGCGCCGGGTGCGCCGCCCGCCCAGCTGCAGGCAGCCCACATGGTGGTGCGCAAGCTCGCGCACCTCACCGAGTACGCCGTGCTCGCTCTGCTCTGGTTCAGGGCGCTTCTCCCAGTCGCCGGCCGAACACCGCGGGAGGCCGCCTGGATCGCGCTGGCCATCTGTCTCCTCTGCGCGTTCGTCGACGAGACGCACCAGTCGACGATCCCCTCGCGTCACGGTAGCGCGCGCGATTTCCTCATCGACGCGTCAGGTGCGACCGGCATGCTCCTTGTCGCGCTGGGACGTCGCAAGGTGGTAGACCGCGGCACACCGGTGGGGGGCTCGGTCGCCGCCGAGCCTGCCGAGTGAGCGGATAGCGCCTCGTCAGGAACCGGCCGCCTCGATCAGGCGAGCAGCCCGGCGAGAATGCCGGTCAGGAAGACCCCGTCGAACGTTCCCGCGCCCCCGATCGAGACGACCGGCGCGCCGAGGCGGGCGATCTGCCCCAGGTTGAGGAGGTCTGCGCCGATCAGCGTGCCCATCGATCCCGATACGTAGGCGAGCGGGGGCGCCCGGCGGAAGGAGAGGAGCACGGCGACGCCCGCCGCGACGAGCGGCGGCACGATCATGGGCACCGCGATGCCGACGCCGGGAACGACCTCCGCGAGGCCGTGGACGACCGCCCCAACCAGCGCCACGCCGATCAGCATCCGCCCGTACATCCGCGTGCGAGCCAGCAGGTACAGCGAGACGAGAATCGGGATCAGGGCGCCGCCCACGTTCAACGCCACGACCGTCGGGCCGTGCGCGGGTTCGACGGGCCGGGTCGAGACCGCGAAGAGTGGAATGTTCACCTGGCTCCCGAGGAGCGACAGCAGCATCACCGCGAACGCGTAGCGCGGGTGGACGCCGACCTTGCGATACGCGTAGGTCAGGACGCGCACTTCGACCAGGAGGACCAGCAGTAGCAGGAGGGCCAGGAGCACCAGCATCAGCGGGGTGACGGAAGACGAGTAGATCAGGGCCGCGTCTCGTGCTTGGCGGGAAGGGGGTCGTCGTCGGGCGACGGCTGGCTACATGCCGCCGCCACCACCCTGACACGCCCAGTCCAACGGGAGCACCTGCACACGGGCGCCCGCGAGCAAGAGCGCGGCCGTCAGCCCCGTGATGGCACGTCGCATCCCGGTCAACATAGAGTGACGCAGGTGACGGGAGGCAACCCCTTGACGAGGATTTCCCAGCGCTCGCCGGCGTCGAGCGACCGGAACACGCGGCCGTCCTCGGTGCCGAAGACGACGACCGGCCCGGCCGCGACCAGGCAACCGGTGTCGACGTTGTCGCCGAGCCAGGACGGCAGGCCGTCACGGCAGCGCTCGAACGGCGCGCCGCCGTCGAGGCGCATCCGATAGAGCGCGGCCCGGCGGCCACCAGGACCCGTCGAAGCCGATATCAGGATCGTGTCGCCCGACACCGTCACCGCGCGCAGGTAGTGCGCGTGCAAGCCGGCGGTGATGAATTGCCAGGAGCCGCCGCCGTCGCGACTCACCCCGAAGCCGGCGGCCGCGGCGGCCAGCACGATGTCGGCGCGCGAGGGGTGCGCCAGGACCTGGTGCACGTCGCTCTCGATGTCGACGGTCGGCGCCCACGACCGGCCGGCGTCGCGCGAGCACGCGACGCCACCGACGTGGACGTTGACGTGTAGCGTGCCGTCGACCGCCACCGCGATCGACCGGACGTCGGCGGGATCGCCCCAGGGCGTGTACCACGCGTCGCGCCCGTCGATCGCCTCGAACGATTCGACCGGCGTGAGGCCATCGGCGGTCAGCCGGAGGAGATGCGCCTGCTCGGTCCCGATCAACGGTCCGGTGGGCGTCGGCGCGACGCACGTCGCGGCCGACCCCTCGATCGTCGCGCGCTCATTCCAGGTGGAGCCGACGCATTCCCACAGCGTTCGGCCGTCCACGATCGCCCAGGCGCGCACGCCGTCCACCGCGAGCGCCGTCAGGGATTTCCCGGTCAGCGCCTCTACGGGAGACATCTGATCTCCGTCGAGCTCCCAGAGCCCGCCACCGGTGCCGACGCGGATCCTCGACGTCATGCTCGGAATGATACTCGCTCGCGCCTCGGGATGCGAGGTCTCGAAGAGACGTGAAGCTTCGAGAAGCGCCGAAGAGCTGAGTCGATGAACCGGCGACCGACTATGCAGGAGCTCGCGTGAGCTAGAATCGCTCGCGTGGCAGCGACGCCCGACGGTGACCCGAGCGGGGCGACGATCATGGAGCTTCAGTCGGCCATGCAAGACGGCCGGCTGACCGCGGCTCGTCTGACCGAAATGTTTCTTCAGCGCGTCGAGGCCTACGACCGTAGCGGCCCGCGGCTCAATGCCGTGCTCGAGGTGAATCCCCAGGCGCACGAGATTGCGGAAGCGCTCGACCGGGAGCGCACCTCGGGCGGCACCCGCGGGCCGCTGCACGGAATCCCCGTCTTCCTCAAGGACAACATCGCCACCGCGGACCGCCTGCACACGAGCGCGGGCTCGCTCGCCCTTCGAGACTGCATCGCCCTGCACGACGCCTTTCTCGTGACGCGGCTGCGCGAGGCGGGCGCAGTGATCCTCGGCAAGGCGAACATGACGGAGTGGGCGAACTTCATGACGACCGGCATGCCCGCCGGCTACAGCTCGCGCGGCGGCCAGGTGAAGAACCCGTACGGGGATAGCCTCAGCCCCGGCGGATCCAGCAGCGGCTCGGCGGTCGCCGTCGCCGCCGACCTGTGCACGGTGGCGGTCGGGACCGAGACCTCGGGCTCGATCTTGAGCCCGGCCAACCAGAACTCGGTCGTCGGCATCAAGCCGACGCTCGGTCTCATCTCTCGATCGGGAATCGTCCCGATCGCCGGTAGTCAGGACACGGCCGGGCCGTTCGCCCGCACGGTGGCCGACGCGGCCATTCTCCTGGGCGCGATGACGGGCGCCGACGCGGCTGACCGTGCCACGGGCGCGAGCCGCCGTCACGCGCGCCGCGACTATACGGAGTTTCTGGCGACGCGGGGGCTCGAGGGCGCCCGGCTGGGCGTGCCGCGTGCGGCGTTCTTCGATCGCCTCGGCGCCGCCGAGGCGCCGGTGATCGAGGCCGCTCTCCAGGCACTCGGCGGCCTCGGCGCGAGCCTCGTCGATCCCGCCGACATCGCCACGGCCCGCGAGGTGGCGGACTTCCGCTCCGACGTCATGCTCTACGAGTTCAAGCGCGATCTGAACCGATACCTCGGAGGACTCGGAGAAGCCTCACCGATCCGATCGCTCCGAGATCTGATCCGCTTCAACGAGACCCGGCCGCGCGAGATGCTGCGCTTCGGGCAGGTCCTCCTCCTCGCCGCCCAGGCGACGACCGGGCTCGGGACCGCGACGTACCGCCTGAGCCGCGCCGAGGACATCCGGATCTCGAGAACCGAGGGTGTCGACCAGGTGATGGCGCGCGAGCGCCTCGATGCCCTGGTGTTTCCCGGGTGGACCGGCGCCGCGATCGGCGCCAAGGCCGGCTACCCGAGCGTCATCGTGCCGGCCGGCTACACCGCCGAGGGGGCGCCCGTCGGGCTCACGCTTCTCGGCCGCGCGTGGAGCGAGCCGACCCTGCTCCGTCTGGCCCACGCGTTCGAGTGCGCCACCCGTCATCGGCGCCAGCCGGCGAGCGTGGCGCCGGACCCCGCCGCGCCCCACGCCGGCGCTTGGCTATAATCCGAGCCGGCCGATTCTCACCGGGGGAGAGAGCACCATGACGACCGAGCAATGGTTCGATTCGCTCACGGCGGACTTGCTCGCGCAGAATCCGTTCAGGCGCTCGGAATACTTCAAGCGCTTCGCCTCCGGCTCGCTGACCCGCGAGCAGGTCTGGGGGCACATCGCCCAGCATTACCTGCTGATCGCCTGGTTTCCCCGGATCTTCAGCGGCATCCACACCCGCTGCGACGACTTCGAGGTTCGCAAGGACTGCGCGCGCCACCTGCTGGTCGAGGATCTCGGCTATTTGAGCGGTCAAGTGGGCGCCACACCGGATCACGACGAGCTCTTCCGGCGGATCGGCGACGACCTCGGCTATCCGCGCGACGCCTACGACCGCATCGTCGCCGTTCCCGAGATGGCGGCGATCGTGACGTTCTTTCGACAGCTGGCCCACGAGCGACCATGGAGCGCCGCCCTCTGCGCGACCGCGCTGTTGGAAGAGGAGGTGGTCGAGATCGCCCGGACCGTGGGTCGCGCCCTCGTCCAGCACTACGGGGTGCGTCCGGAGTGGGGCGGCCAGAACTACACGGTGCACGAGGCGGTCGAGCAGGAGGAATCGGGCGAGACGAAGAAGACCATCCTCAAGCACCTGCGCACACCCGACGATCGCCGCGCCGCCGAAGACGCGATGCGGGAGATGCATCGCCTGCTCCAGGTTTACGCCGAGGGTCTCGCCCGCCGACATCTGTCCTGATCACGTCTCGTTGCGCGACCGGCAGTCTGGAGAGAGCATAGAAGGGAACAGCCGAAGCCACCGCGCAGGAAGGAAGAACCCATGAGCCTGCAATCGGTCAATCCGGCGACTGGAGAAGTTCTGGAGACGTTCACCCCGACTTCGAGCCGCGAGCTCGAGGGTATCCTCGCGACGAGCCACGCGGCATTCCTCGAGTGGCGAACCGTGCCCTTCAAGACGCGAGCCGAGCGGATGCGCCAGGCGGCGCAGACGCTCCGGCGCCGCCGGGCCGAATATGCCCGCACGATGGCCCTCGAGATGGGCAAGCCGATCGCGCAGGGTGAGGCCGAGGCCGACAAGTGCGCCTGGGTGTGCGAGTACTACGCGGACTCGGCCGAAGGCTTTCTCGCCCAGCAGCCCCGCGAGACCGACGCGGCGAAGAGCTACGTGCGCTTCGATCCGCTGGGCGTCGTGCTCGCGGTGATGCCCTGGAACTTCCCCTTCTGGCAGGTGTTCCGCTTCGCCGCGCCCGCCCTCATGGCCGGCAACGCGGGTGTCCTCAAGCACGCCTCGAACGTCCCGCGCTGTGCCCTCGAGATCGAGGAAGTGTTCCGCGAAGCGGGCTTCCCGCGCGGGCTCTTCTCCACGGCGCTGATCGAGTCCTCCGCGGTGGCCGGTCTCATCGACGATCCCCGCATCGTCGCCGTCACGCTCACGGGCAGCGAGCTCGCCGGGAGCAAGGTCGCCGAGCGGGCAGGGAAGGTGCTGAAGAAGACGGTACTCGAGCTCGGCGGGAGCGACCCGTTCATCGTCCTGGAGGACGCGGATCTCGACGCCGCCGCCAACACCGCGGCCGACGCGCGCCTGGTCAACAGCGGTCAGAGCTGTATCGCCGCCAAGCGGTTCATCGTCGTCGAGACGGTGGCCGAGAAGTTCGTCTCGAAGTTCGTCGACCAGCTTCGGTCGCGCCGCATGGGAGATCCGCTGGCCCGCGAGACGCAGGTCGGCCCCCAGGCGCGCCTGGACCTGCGTGACGACCTCCATCGCCAGGTCGAGGAGTCGATCAAGCGTGGAGCTCGGCGTCTTCTCGGCGGCGACGTTCCGAAGGGCTCGGGCGCGTTCTATCCGCCCACGCTGCTCACGGCGGTCGACAAGGGCATGCCGGCCTTCGACGAGGAGACGTTCGGGCCGGTGGCCGCCGTGATCCGCGCGAAGGACGAGGCGGACGCGGTACGGCTGGCGAACGACTCGGCCTTCGGTCTGGGCGCGGCGGTCTGGACCCGCGACCGGGCGCGCGCCGAGCGCATGGCGGCCGAGATCGAGGCGGGTGCTGTGTTCGTCAACGGCTTGGTGAAATCGGATCCGCGGCTGCCGTTCGGCGGCGTCAAGCGCTCGGGATACGGGCGGGAGCTCTCGGAGTACGGTATCCGCGAGTTCGTCAACATCAAGTCCGTCTGGATCGCGTAGCGCGGACGCCCGACGAGGGGATGGTATGAAAGCGTCCGACCTGATCGTCCAGTGTCTCGAGCACGAGGAGGTTCGCTACGTGTTCGGCCTGCCGGGCGAGGAAATCCTGGACATCCTTGACTCCCTCCTGGACTCGCGAATCACCTTCATCCCGACGCGGCACGAGCAGGGGGCCGCCTTCATGGCCGACGCCTACGGGCGCCTGACCGGTCGCCCGGGTGTCTGCCTCTCGACGCTCGGACCCGGCGCGACGAACCTCGCGACCGGCGTCGCCGACGCCAACCTCGACCGCGCGCCCCTCGTCGCGATCACGGGGCAGGCGGGCCGCGATCGCATCCACAAGGAGTCCCACCAGCGCGTGGACATCGTCGAGCACCTGCGGCCGCTCACCAAGTGGAATACCCGCGCCGAGACCGCCGCGGTCATCCCGGAGGTCATCCGCAAGGCGTTCAAGCTGGCCGAGTCGGAAAAGCCCGGAGCCTGCCACGTCGAGGTGCCCGAGGACGTGGCGCGTGAAGCGACCGACGGCGCGCCGCTGTCGACCGAGCGGGCCCGGCGTCCGTCGCCGGATCGCCAGGCGCTCGAGACGGCGGCCCGTCTGATCGAGGCCGCGTCCTTGCCGCTGATCTTCGCCGGTAACGGCGTGATCCGCGGGCGGGCGTCCGCGGAGCTTCGCGCGTTCGCCCGGGCCCACGGGATCCCGGTCGCGCACACGTTCATGGCGAAAGGCTCGATGCCGTACGACGACGACCTCTGCCTGCTGTCGGTCGGGCTCCAGGCGCGGGACTACATCTCGTGCGGGTTCGACAAGGCCGATCTGATCATCGCCGTCGGCTACGACCCGGTCGAGTACGCGCCGAAGTTCTGGAACCCGGACCGCAAGAAGCCCATCGTCCACATCGACTTCACGCCGGCCGAGGTCGACAGCTTCTATCAGCCCGCCGTCGAGGTCGTCGCGGACGTGCGCGAGGCGATCGAGCTCCTCGGCGGGCTCGTGAAGGGGCAGAAGGACCCGACGCCCTACCTCACGCTCCGTCGCGTCATTCTGGCCGAGCTCGCCGTGGGCGCGGCCGACGATACCTTCCCGCTGAAGCCCCAGCGCATCTTGCGGGATCTCCGCGCCCAGATGGGACGGGAGGACATCCTGATCTCGGACGTGGGCACCCACAAGCTGTGGATCGCTCGCACGTTCCCCGCCTACGAGCCGAACACCGTCTTGATCTCCAACGGCTATGCGGCGATGGGCTTTGCGCTGCCGGCTGCCATCGCGGCGAAGCTCGTCCATCCCGAGCGCAAGGTGGTGGCGGTGAGCGGGGACGGCGGCTTTCTCATGAACTGCCAGGAGCTCGAGACGGCGCACCGCCTCGGGCTCGCGGTCGTCAACGTGATCTTCCGCGACGGCGGGTACAACCTGATCCAGTGGAAGCAACAGACCCATCTCGGACGGGAAGCGGGCGTCAGATTCGGCAACCCGGACTTCGTCGCGCTGGCCGCCGCTTTCGGCGCGAAAGGGTATCGGGTCGACTCGGCGCGCGCGCTGGGGCCGATCCTGGCCGAGGCCCTGGCGCAGCCGGGTCCGTCGATCGTCGACGTGCCAGTCGACTACGAGAACGCGAAGCTGACGGCGGGGCTCGGACAACTCATCTGTCCGATCTGAGCCCGGAGCGGGAGGGCGCGGCACAATGGAAGAGCCGCTGACGCGCGAAGAGCCACTCAAACGCGTCCTCGACGAGCTGGCGCGCCGGGGTTACACGGAACACTTCCGGGCGATCGACGGCGGGCTGGAAGCGCTCGGGTCAGGGGAGCGGTTCGCCCCCAAAGACCTGTTGATTCGTGGGTACTATCGCTTCGAGGGCACGTCGGACCCGGACGACATGGCGATCGCGTACGCGATCGAGACGAAGAGCGGCGTGCGCGGCATTCTGGTGGACGCCTTCGGCGTGTACTCGGATCCGACGACCAGCGCCGTGCTGAAGGACGTCCCGATCACCGGGAAGACGGCCGCCTGACGCGCGCGACCGGCGCGCGCGATCGATCGCGGGGCCGACGAAAATCGTGGCGATCGTGACCAGCGCGGAGAGCCCGGCGAACGCCGCCCAGGGCACCGCGTACGAGTCCCAGTGTCCTGGCGCGAACCGGGGTTCTTGCTCGCGCGGATCGTCCTGGCTATGCTCGCCCGGAGATGCTGTTTCCCACCACGCTCGTCGGTAGCTATCCGCAGCCGGAATGGTTGATCGATCGCCGGAAGCTCGCCGGCCGGTTCCCGGCGCGGGTGCGCGCGCGGGAGCTGTGGCGCGTCTCCGAGCCGTGGCTCAAGGAGGCGCAGAACGACGCGACGCTCCTCGCGATTCGCGCGCAGGAGGACGCCGGGCTCGACATCATCACTGACGGCGAGACCCGACGTGAGAGCTACTCCAACCGCTTCGCGACCGCGCTCGACGGCGTCGACGTCGACAACCCCGGCACCGCGCTCGACCGCTCGGGCCACCCGAACCCGGTGCCGCGGATCGTCGGCCCGATCCGTCGCGCGCGCCCGGTGGTGGTCGACGACCTCAAGTTTCTGCGGGCGCACACAACGCGGACGATCAAGATGACGGTGCCGGGGCCGTTCACGATGTCGCAGCAGGCGCAGAACGACTACTACGGGATCGAGGAAGAGGCGGCGATGGACTACGCGGCCGCGGTGAACGAGGAGATCCGTGACCTCTTCGCCGCCGGCGCAGATATCGTGCAGGTCGACGAGCCGTACCTGCAGGCGCGACCGGAGAATGCTCGCCGCTACGGGCTCCGGGCGCTCAACCGCGCCCTCGACGGGATCGGGGGCGCGACCGCCGTGCACATCTGCTTCGGTTACGCGGCGATCATCCACCAGCGCCCGTCCGGCTACTCCTTCCTCCCCGAGCTCGCCGGCTGCTCGTGTCACCAGGTGTCGATCGAAACGGCGCAGTCGGGGCTCGACTGCTCCGTGCTGACGAAGCTCGAGGGAAAGCACATCATGCTCGGCTGTCTCGATCTGAACGACACGGCGATCGAGTCGCGCGAGACGATCGTCGGGCGGGTCAAGCGCGCCCTGCCGTACGTCAGGGCCGATCGCGTCATCCTCGCGCCGGATTGCGGAATGAAGTACCTGTCCCGTGAGGTCGCCTTCGGCAAAATGAGATCGATGGTCGAGGCCGCGGCGATGCTCCGGGCTGAGCTCGGCGGCGAGGACGCGTCTGCAAGCTCGAACCGGCGCCGCTAGCCGCCGGTTCGAGCCTCAGCGACGCGGCTCGAAGACGTCAGGACTTCGACGCGAACTTCTGGAACGTGTGGCAGCTCTCGGGGACGTGGCCGCGGCTTCCCGCGAACGTCCACGTCACCTCGCTCACGTACACGTCGCCGTGCGAATCGACCCCGATGCCGTGCGGCGCGGCGAAGCTGCCGGCCGACACCGGGTCCGGCCCGCCCCACCGCGCGAGCACGCGGCCGTCCCGGTCGTAGACGCTGACGCGACCCGACCGGATCTCGCCGGCGGGTCCGTAGCGGCGCGAGGTCTGGCCCGGCTGCCACCAGAGCTCCGAGACGTAGGCGCGTCCCTCGCCGTCGAACACCAGGTGCGTCGGGCGTCTCGTGTCGGTCCACTCGGCGAGGTACTCGCCGTCGGGACTGAAGATCTGGATGCGATCGTTTTCGCGGTCGCAGACGAAGACGCGCCCGTCGGCGGCGACGGCGATGCCGTGCGGCAGGAAGAACTCACCCGGACCCTGGCCCGGCACTCCCCATGACCGCTTCAGCTCGCCGGTCGGGGAAAAGAGGTGGACGCGGCAGTTGCCGTAACCGTCCGACACGTAGAGGTCACCCCGCGGGCTGACCGCGAGATTGGTCGGACGGTTGAAGGGCCCGCCGGCCCGCGCGACGGTCGCGGTGTTCTTGCCGTCGTAGCCGGTGTCCGACGGCGTGTTCAGGGTCCCGAGGGTCATCAGGAGCTTGCCTTGCGGGGTGAACCTCCGCACGGTGTGATTGCCGTCGTCGCTGCAGTAGAGCGTGCCGTCCGGCGCGACGGTGATGCCGTGCGTCCGCAAGGTGAACTGGCCCTCACCCCACGAGCCCAGGAAGTTGCCCTTCCGGTCGTAGATGATGATCGGATGATCGCCGCGGCAGATCAGGAAGACCCGATCCTCGCCGTCGACCGCGACACCCGCAACGTCGCGGTGCGCATATCCAGTTGGGAGCTGCTCCCAGCCTTCGACGACCCCGTAGCTCGGCGCGTTCGCTTGCGTCATCGGATTCCCCCTGTGCTCACGCCCGCTCGTAGGAGAGCCGACGCACCTTGTCCATGTTCGTGCCCTCGATGCGGATGAGCCGTGTCGGCCCCTCGCGTCGCGGCGAGTGGAGATCGCCCTCGTTGTAGACGTGCGCCATACCGGGCTTGAGGGTGTAGCTCGTGACCAGACGCACCTTCCCGGGCTTGTTCTCGGCGGCGGGCTGGACGAGCGCCCAGTCGTGCATCACGGTCTCGCCCCGGGCCTGACCGTAGATCGCCCAGGACGGGCCGTGATCGTGAGGGTTACTCTCCTTGGCGCCCTGGTAGACGTGGGCGAGAATGCAGAAGCCAAGCTTCGGGTCCTCGTAAAGGATCTTGCGCTCGGGCCCGTCGTCGCCGACATGCCTGGCGACGAACGCCTCGTCCTTCAAGACGTCCTGGACGATCTCGCACACCTTCTTCCGACCCCCGGCGCCCGGATCGTCCGTGAGGGCGTGCTGACAGGCGGCGGCGAACTTCTCCAGCGTCCAGCTCATGGAATGACCTCCTCAGTCTGTGCGTGGGCGTATCGTACGTCACTTTGGCACGTGCTGGCGAGGTGAAGATTTCGAGGACTACGCGGCGTCGATTCCGGAAAGCCGGTCGTAGCTGACGGCGACCTGCCCGCCGCTGTCCTGATCGATCCAGAGCTCGTCCGGTGTCACATCGAGGAGCGTCCCGGTGATGGGCGCGCGCATGTTCATGATCGACAGGGCCACGTGGCGTCCCTTGTACGCGATTGCTTCGGCCATCCACAGCTTCGCCATCGCGTGGCTCAGGTCGTCGACCTCGCGGATCATCCCGAGGCCGGGGATCGGCGCACTGCGATGCGCCGGCCGAGCAAGTTCCGCCGGGGCTGATGCGGGCGGGGGCGTCGCCTGCGCGCTGGCGCGCGCGCCGCGGGCCGAAGCGGCCTGCCCGGCCGCCGCGGGTTGCCCCTGATGGTCCCGGACGGGCGGTCGGTATTCGGTGACCAGCCCGCCGGCGCGTCCGTTCCCCCGGGAATCGGCGGCTGGCCGCATGCCCTGCTGGACGACTCGTCCCAAGCCGTGGATGAGCTGAGACATCTGGCCCATCAGTCGGCGGAAGATGTAGAAGCCCAGGAGCGCGATCCCCAGCGCCAGGCCGAGGCCCACCTGAGACTGGACGTGCGAAAGCGCGCCCAGGCGATGGAGCGTCCACACGAACACCAGGAGCGGCACGACGGTCGTCACGGCGAACACCGCCGATGCCGCCTGCTGCAGTGAGCTCGGTTTGGACACGGTCGCCATCGAAATCCATCGTAGGCGATGACCAGTCCAGCGGCTCCAGGAAAAAGGGCGGCCAGCGCCTGGGGCCCGACGTGTGATATATCGCGGGGTAGGTCGGCAAGACCTGAGAGGAGGTATCAAGGTGAGCGACATGAAGATCGACACAGTGAGGTCCTCGAACAGTGACGTCCTCGGGCGGGCGCGGAGCGAGGCCCGGGGCCACCGGATCGTCCTCGACTCCTCGTCCCGGCCTCAGCCTGACGCCTTCACCAACAGTGAGGCGTTCCTGGCAGGTGTCTCATCCTGCGGAGTCACCCTCATCGAGATGCACGCCCAGGAATCGGGCATTCCCATGACGGGCATCCAGGTCACAATCGATGGCGCGCGGGCCGCGGCTGAGCCCAATCGGTTCGCCACGGTCACGATGACGTTCGAGATCGCCGGCGTGAGCCAGTCCCAGGCGGACGAACTCGTCGCGACCTATCGCGGGCGGTGACCACTCTACCGCACGGTCGCGGGCGCGACCGACGTGAAGGTCCAGGTCGTGGCGGTTCGGTAGTACCATCGGGTCCCGAGTGAGTCGGTGGACAAGCGCCGGTGCGCGTGGGCCAGGGGAGCGCTCGAGATCCGCTATCATGACCGAGAGTGGGGCGTACCGCTTCATCATGACCGACGGCTCTTCGAGCTCTTGATCCTGGAAGGTGCGCAGGCGGGGTTGAGCTGGTCGACGATCCTGAGAAAGCGCCCCGCCTACCGCAAGGCGTTCGATCGCTTCGACCCGAGCAAGATCGTCCGATACAGCGCCGCGCGAGTCCGGCGCCTTATGAACGACGCGGGCATCGTTCGCAACCGGGCCAAGATCGAAGCGACGATCGCCAACGCCCGTGCGTTTCTCGCGGTACGGCGCGAGCACGGGAGCTTCGACGTCTATATATGGCAATTCGTCGGTGGGCGCCCCGTGCAGAACGCGTGGCGCCGCTGGGGCCAGTGTCCCACCGAAACGGAGGCCTCGCGAGCCCTGAGCCGGGATCTGATCCGGCGCGGCTTCCGGTTCGTGGGACCGACGATCTGTTACGCTTTCATGCAGGCCACCGGCATGGTGAACGACCACACCCGCGACTGCTTCCGGTGGCGTGCAGTTCAGCAGCGCGCGGGAGGTCGACGGTGAACGGGAGACGTTCGAATGACTGAGAGGCGCCGAGTGCGGCTCGCGGCGGTGGGAGACGTGCCGGCGGGCGAAGGTCGCGTCGTCGAGGCTCACGGCAAGACGCTGGCGCTCTTCAACGTCGACGGCGCCTACTACGTGATCGACAACACCTGTGCCCACCGCGGTGGGCCGCTCGGCGAGGGCGATCTCGATGGCCCCATCGTGACGTGCCCCTGGCACGCCTGGCGCTGGGACGTGACGACCGGCGCCAACACCAACAACCCCGCCGTGAAGATGGCCTGCTTCCCGGTGACCATCGAGCAGGGCGCCATCTTCGTCGATCTACTCTGAGGCCGGTTCCCGTGGAATCCATGCCGATGCTGGTCGTGGGCGCGGCGATCGTGACGGGCCTTGGTCTCGTCTTCGGCCTGTTCACGTACCAGCGCTGTCCTCACTGTGGACACCTCGTCCGCCGCGTGTCCCAGGGCTGGCGACGCTGCGGGTCGTGCGGCCGTCAGTACCGTCGAGGGCTCCGCGTCCGATGAAGGCGTTGCGCGGCATGACGCTCCCGACGACGCGGACCGTGCTCATCGGAGTCGCTGCGATCGTGGCCGTGGGCGTGCTGGGCGCTGGCGGCTGGTACTGGTACGCCACGACGCAACAGCGCGCGATGGCCACGTATGCCGAGGCGATGACACGGACTCAGGCCGCCCTCGGGTCCGAGGCAACGGCCGACGTCAGGGCCGCGGCGATCCGAGAGCTCGAAGGGGCCCTCACGCAGTATCCCTCGGGTCGAGGCGCCGCCCAGGTGGCGTATCAGCTGGGGAATCTCCGTTACCAGGCGCAGCAGTATGCCCCGGCCCGCGGGGCCTTTGAGCTCGCAGTGGCGCAGGGCGCGACCCGGACGCTGCGGGCCCTCAGCCAGGGCGGCGTCGCCTACACGTGGGAGGCCGAACGCAACTACGCTAAGGCTGTCGAGGCCTTCAAGGCCGCCTTGGAGGGGCTCGGTCCGAAGGATTTCTATTACGAGGAGCTCCTGCTGGGTCTCGGTCGGGTGCAGGAGCTCGGTGGGCAGAAGGCCGACGCGATCGCGACCTACCGGCGGGCGCTCGGCGAGCTTTCGCAAAGCCGCCGCCTCGAGGAGATCCGCGCACGGTTGGCGGCGCTGGGGGCCTAGCGCCCAGCGCGCCCGCTCTAGTGCCGATAAGACGGATTATGTCAAGTTGGGTATTCTCGGCTATTACACGGGCGCTCCAGGCGGATGAGGCGAATGCGGGCCCCGTCAGCTCCTACCCGGGGATGTGGCCTTCCTCGGGCAACTCGGACCACTTGGGCCTCCACTCCGGCACGGTCAGGCCGAACTTTTCGCAGAGCTCCCTGACCTCCGTGGCGAAGGCCTGGCGGACTTCGTCGTTGTCACGGAGCTTGAGCTTGAGCTTTCTATATATCTGATTCTTCGGCGATCCGGGACGTCCGAAGATGTTCATCGTCCGGATGTACCACTTGGCGAAGGTCGCCTGAGCTTCCTGGCGGGTCCGGGGATCCTCGGCGAGCTTCTTCACCCAGTACTCGCCGTGGCGGATGTGGAACTTCTCCTCTTTGAAGATGCCGTCGATCGCGCGCACCCAGGGGCCGTAGGAAGAGCCGCGCACGTCCTCGAGCTGGTGCCCGGCGCCACGGTCCATGCAGAAGTTGAAGAAGATGAAATCGGTCCACGTGTCGATCGGGTAATAGAAGATGTTGACCCGCTTGTCGCTCGTGATGCGCGCCGTCCCGATGTCGGCGTTGTTGTCGATGCGCATCGTGAAGATCTCGTCGTGCTGGCGCACGTGGCTCTCGACGTCGAAGCCGAGGTCGGCCAGCAGACCGTACATCACCGCGGCGTGGCGGAGCTCGTCCTTGACGATCTGGGCAACGACGTGCTTTTCCTCAACGGTCGGGGCCTTGGTGATCCAGGGCACGTAGCCGTAGCCGCCTGCCAGCTCCGAGTCCGCCTGCATCGTCAGGAGATGGACGAGGTTCTCCCGATACTCGCCCGTCATCTCGTCCGCGGATTCCAGCCGGGCGCCCCGGTCGATCGTCGCCATCATCGTCTGCGCCAGGTCGCTCATCGGGCACCCTCCTGCTCCAGGATACCCTACCCGCGCTCGATCACACGCACCGCCTTGCCCTCCGAGCGCGGGATCGTGCGTGGAGGCACGATCGTCAGCTCGACGCTGAGGCCGATCGCGCGCTCCAGCCGCTCGGCGGCACGCTGCCGCAGCGTCACGATCTCGGGATGCTCCGCGCTGAAGCCGCCACATCGCGCGACCAGCTCGGGCGCCGGCTCCACCTGGACCTCGAGCCGGGCGAGCGTCGTCCCGCGGTCGACGACCAGCTGATAGTGGGGCACCAGCTCCTCGACGGCGAGCAGGGTGCTCTCCACCTCTGAGGGATAGAGATTCACGCCCCGGACGACCAGCATGTCGTCGGCCCGGCCCTTGATCCGCGCCATCCGCGCCGAGGTGCGGCCGCAGCCGCACGGCTCCAGGGTCAAGGCGGTGATGTCGCCGGTCCGGTAGCGGATGAGCGGCATGGCGCGCTTGGTCAGCGTGGTCAGCACGAGCTCCCCTTCACAGCCGGGCGGCAGCGAGACGCCCGAGACGGGATCGACGATCTCCGGGAGAAAGTGATCGTCGGCGATGTGGAGTCCCGCCCGCGCCCCGCACTCGCCGGCGACGCCGGGCCCGATGATCTCCGAGAGGCCGTAGATGTCGAACGCGCGGAGGCCGAAGGCCCGTTCGAGCGCGACGCGGACACCCTCCGTCCAGGGTTCGGCACCGAACAGGCCGAGGCGCAGTCCGAGCTCGCGGGGCTGGCCCCCCTGCTCGGCCAGGGTCTCGGCGAGGTGGAGCGCGAAGGACGGCGTCGCGGCAATCGCGTCCGGCCGGAAATCCTGCAACAGGAGATGGTGGCGCGCGGTGTTCCCGGAGGAGACCGGTACCACGGTCATGCCGATGCGCTCGGCACCGTCGTGGAAGCCGAGCCCGCCCGTGAAGAGTCCGTAGCCGAAGGCGATGTGGAGCAGGTCGCCGCGGTGCGCGCCCGCGGCCGTCATCACGCGCGCCATCACCTCACGCCAGACGTCGAGGTCGCCGGCGGTGTAGGCGACGACCGTGGGCTTGCCCTTGGTCCCGGAGGAGGCGTGGATCCGCGCGAGCTCGGCGCGAGGAACCGCCAGGAGCCCGAACGGGTACTGCTCGCGAAGATCCGCCTTCCGGACGAACGGAAGGGCGGCGAGGTCTGAAAGCCCCTGGAGCCTGGCAGAGCCCAGCCGGTCCCGGTGAAACGCCACGCGTGCGACGGCCCAGCGGATCACCTCCTGGAGCCGCTCGAGCTGCAGGCGCTGGCGCGCCCCGCGCGACATCGTCTCGGCCTCGCGGTTCCAGATCAACCCGGAGGCAGGGGCGGCTCGAGCCGCATGCGGCTCGCCGGCGTCCCATCCGCGATGAGGACGCTCGGCGCGGCCGCGCTCACGTTCGCGGCGGCCGCCGGCCCGCGGCGCGTCGGGGCGGCTCGGGAAACTGTTGGTTCACCACCCGGTGATGGCGGAGCCCCACCGCTTCGCGCTGGATCAGCAGCGCCAGGCGCGCGTGGAGCGCGCGGGCGCGCGCCGTCTCGTACTCGCCGAGGAGCCGAGCCTCCTCCCCGGAATCAGTCGCGGCGTCGAGGCGACCGCCGACGGTCACGACGTGGGCCAGCGCCGCCTCGAGCCGCTCGCCGGCCCGTCCAAGGGCCCCCGCCTTCTCTTGCGCAATCTCGGCGTTGATCCGCCGGTGCGTTTCGCTCAGGCGGGTCATCGGACGCGCGCGATCGCGTCGAGATAGACGGCCATCGTCCGGTCGATCTGGAGCCGGACGTCGAACGCACGCTCGGCCACTTCGCGGGCGCGCCGGCCCATCCCCCGTCGGCGCTCGAGATCGAGCAGAAGCCCGATCGCCGCTTCCGCCAGCGCGGTCGCGTCGCCCTTCGTCAGGACACCCGTATCGCCGTCGCGCACGACCTCGTCACACCCTGGGGCGTTGACGGCCACCGCGGGCAGACCGCAGGCCGCCGCCTCGGCGAGGACCAGGCCCTGCGTCTCCGTCTCGGAGGCGAAGAGGAACACGTCGGCCGCCTGATAGCACTGGACGAGGTCGTGGTGCGGCCGCACGCCGAGAAAGCGGATCCGCGGGGCGACCGACAGGGTGCTCGCCAGGCGCCGCAGACGCTCGGCCTCGGTGCCGTGCCCGACGAGCACGAGGCGCGCGGCCGCCACGGTGGACGCGATGCGCTCGAACGCGATGAGGACGCGATCGACGCTCTTTTCCCGGTCAAGCCGTCCAACGTAGAGCACCATCGCCTCGCCCTCGGCGACGCCGAGCTGCCGTCGTGCCGCCGCCCGGTCGCCCGGGCAGAACCGATCGAGGTCCACCCCCGTCGGCACCACCGCGATCGGCGTCCGGACGCCTCGCGCGTGCAGCTCGTCGCGGACCACCGTCGAGGGCGCCAGCACCGCATCGGCCCGCGCGGCGAAGCCGGCGCTCAGCCGCAGCGCGGCCGACTCCACGAGGCCGAGCGGCAGGGGGACGTAGTGCGCGTACTTCTCGTAGCGCGTGTGGTAGGTGAAGACGAGCGGCCGCCGGGCCCGGCGGGCGAGGCGGCGCGCGGCCGGTCCGAGGAGAAAGGGGTGGTGCGCGTGGACGACGTCGAAGTCCAGCCCGGCGACGAGCCGCCCGATCCGCCGCGAGTACGGAATCGCCAGCGCGAATTCCGGGTAGGTCGTGGCGGGAATCGAGGGGTAGCGCACGATGCGGTCCGAGACGTCCTGCGCGCCGGCCAGGCGGGGTCCGAAGACCCAGGCCTCATGCCCGGCGGCCTCGAGGCCCTGCCGGAGCGTCTCGACCGAGATCGTGACGCCCCCGTAAAACGGCAGGTAGTTGTTCGTGAAGAGCGCGATCCGCACCGGCAGGCGTCTCGTCAGGCCTTGTTGAACTTCTCGAAGTCCTCCGGCTTGATGTTCTGCAACCACTCGCGGAGCTGTTCCGGGTCGTCGGCCTTGACGGGCTCCGCCTCCTTCGTGACCTCGAGGCTCTTCGCCTTGCGGATGACCTCCTCGTCGACGTAGATCGGGGCCGCCACGCGCAGGGCGAGCGCGATGGCGTCCGAGGGGCGCGAGTCCACCGTGTGCTCGATCTCACCGAGCTGGAGGTGGAGCACGGCGAAGAAGGTGTTCTCCTTGAGGTCGGTCACCACCACCTTGAGCACGCGCGCCTCCAGCGTCTCGAGGATGTTCTTGATGAGGTCGTGCGTCATGGGGCGCGCCGGGGCGACCTTCTCGAGCTCGAGGGCGATGGCGTTCGCCTCGAAGATGCCGACCCAGATCTGCAGCGAGCGTTTGTCCTCCTCGTCGCGGAGGATGATGATCGGCATGTTCGAGACGGCATCCAGGGCCAGTCCGCGCACCTTCATTTCGACAAACATGCGGCCTCCTCCGGTCGGGAAGCGAGCGTCCCGCGCAGGCTGTGCGGCAGCACCTGGCTGATGCGGACCTGCGCCAGCTCACCGACGGACGCGCTCCCCTGCCCGTCGAAGTTGACGACGCGATTGCAGCGGGTGCGGCCCGATAACTCGCCGGTATTTTTCTTCGACGTCCCGTCCACCAGCACTTCCACTGTCCGTCCGGCGAGCCGGCCGCTCCGCTCCGCGCTCGTCCGGTCGGCCGCCTCCAGGAGCCGCGTGTTGCGGCTGGCCTTCACGTCCCCGGGCACCTGATCCGGCATCGTGGCGGCGGGCGTCCCCGGCCGCGGCGAGTAACGGAACACGAACACGTTGTCGTAGCCGACGCGCTCGACCATGTCGAGCGTCTCCGCGAAGTCTGCCTCCGTCTCGCCGGGGAAGCCCACGATGAGATCCGTCGAGAACGCCATCGTCGGCACCGCGTCGCGAATCTCCGCGACCAGCTCGAGGTAGCGCTCGCGGGTGTAGCCGCGATTCATGCGCTCGAGCACGCGGTTCGAGCCGGACTGAAGCGGCAAGTGGAAGTACTCGCACACCTTGGGCACGTCCCGCATGGCGCGGATCAGCGTGGGCGTGAGGTTGTAGGGATTGGAGGTGGTGAAGCGGATGCGCGCGATGCCCTCGACGTCGTTGACCCGCGCGAACAGCTCGCCGAGGTCGGTCGGCGGCGTGAGATCACGCCCGTAGGCGTTCACCGTTTGCCCGAGGAGCGTCACCTCGCGGCAGCCCTCGGCTGCGAGGCGGCTGACCTCGTCGACGATGACGCCGGGCGGGTGGCTCCGCTCGCGCCCACGCGTCTGCGGCACGACGCAGAAGGTACAGTGCTTCTCGCATCCCTCCATGACGGTCACGAAGGCCTTGAGGCGCCCGGCGGCCGGCGGGCGCGCCGTGATCTTGACGAGCGGACCCTCGCCCGTCTCGAGCACCGGGCGGCGCTCGCGCCGGACCCGGTCGACCAGCTCGGCCACGCGGGCGATGGCGGGCGAGCCGAAGACCAGGTCGACCGACGGCACCCGGCGTTGGATGGCGCCCTGGTGGAGCTGCGCCATGCAGCCCATCACGCCGATGACGAGATCCGGCCGGCGCGTCTTGAGCAGGCGCAGCTCACCGAGCTTCGAGAAGACCTTGTCCTCGGCCTTCTCTCGGATCGCGCAGGTGTTGACGAGGATCAGGTCGGCCTCGGTCTCGTCGGAGGTCAGCTCCCAGCGGTGCTCGCGCAGTAGACCGGCGACCCGCTCCGAGTCGTACTCGTTCATCTGGCAGCCGTATGTGATCAGATGGAGCTTGGCCATTCGTCCCTGGAAAATCCCGCGTTTGCGTTGGACCGACCGTAGCACCCACCGTCGGGCAAGTCAAACCAACGTAGCGAAACGCGGGTCTGGAGGCGGCTCGACGCGGAATGTTCCCGGTGGGGGGAATCGGGGGGAGGGCGTGATGACCGCTTGTACACGAGGCCGCTGAAGTCCGCGGTCCCCTCGAACCTCCACCCGGTGCCCTCGGGCGTGACGACGATGCGGTTGACGCCGAT
>JAHFDK010000083.1:0-19125 GCA_023249095.1 Candidatus Rokuibacteriota bacterium
CCGGGAGGCCTGGCACGAGGCTGGCCATGCAGGGGCTCCCCAGGTGGGTCTCAGGGTGCCACTGTACGTGGCCAAGACGGCCGAACGTGCCTATGCAGAGCCTGAGGCCAGCACTATGGCGGCCGTGCAAGGCTTGGGCGATCGCGTGGCGGGCAGCGCCTCCCGAGTGGGCACCACCGGTGACTGGAGCGCTCAGGCCGAACACGTGCGACGCATGAGCTACGAGGATTGGCTGCGGGACAAGGTGGTCTACGGGATCCCGGAGACCGTGGTTGATCGACTCCAACAGCTGCGGGACGAGCTGGACCTGACGCAGATTCTGTATGAGGTCAACTACGGGCGCCAGTTCCCTATGCGCTGCAATTGGAAAACCTACGGCTGATCAACGAACGCGTCATTCCGCAGCTCAAGTGAGTAACGACGGCACGGGCTCCTGCACGACGAACGGGAGCGGTCAATGCGCCGTGTCCAAGCCCGGAATTCCCAAGAAGACTGGGAGCGTGACCTGCAGGGTCGTCAACGTGGCGCAGGCAACGTTGACCTACAAGTCCGCGGACAACCACGACCCCGACGGCGACAGCAATGGGACCAGCATCACCGTGAGCAAGCCGCAGGTCCGACGTGGGGTGTGTCATCGTCGATGCGACGCTCAGTGAACGTACAAGCCCCCGAGACCGCTTCGATCTCGGGGCCCTTCCGTGGTTGCGGTCTGCATACAGAGAAGGGAAGAAGATCGGTCACCTCGGTCACCTCAACTTCAGCTTGCGGTCCTTGGCCTCGACGGCAGGAATCTACTCATTGGTGATAGCGAACCGGCAAGGTAAGCTGAACGTCGATCCTGACCCCACCTGGCTGGTAACCCAAATCCTGCCGCCGTGCAGCTCCACGAACTTGCGGCAGAGGGCCAACCCGAGCCCCGTCTCCTCCTGCTTCGCCGCGCTTGGTCCCGACCTCGAAATACACCACGAGCGCCGAGGGTGGCTCGACGCTCATGGCGTGATCTTACGAATTCGGATCCGGCGCTCGAACGACCCGCGCCACGTTCGTCAAGACCCCCTGGGCTGCGCACGCTTGCGTCTACTGGAGCACGCTCGGCGCCGAGAGGATTCCTTCGCGCTCGCCGTCGAAGCTGTAGCCGGTCGTCGGGGCGTCGAGAGGGGCCTCGCCGACCAGCGCTGCCTTTGCTCGGAGCGCCGCACGGGCGTCCTCGGGGTGGAGCAGCCCGGCGGAATTCAGGAGAAGCGTCTTCTCCCACATCAGCACGACGACGCCGGCGGCGTGCGGAGCCGCCATGCTGGTCCCGAACAGGCGGGTTGTGCCCCCGCCCAGCTTGGTCGATAGGATTCCAACCGACTGCGCGAAGCAGCTCCTGGTGACGTTCTCCCTGTCCTCACCCGGCGCGGACACCGTGACCCCGATCCCGGTGGCGGGGTCGAACCGCCCGTCGGTCGTGAACGACGAGGCGGAGTCCGCCGCGATGATGCCGGTGAAGAACCGGCACCTGCCGTTGCTGCCGTCGAGGGCCGTCGAGCTGGCGATCGCCAGAACCTCGGGGTAGGTCGCGGGCACCTGCTGCGAGACTTCGAGGTCCGGCTCGTTGCCCGCCGAGACGACCACCGTGATGCCCTGGTGGTACAAGGTCTGGATGATCGCGCGCAGGGCGGGGTTGTCGTTGAGCTGCCCGGCGCGGCCGAGGCTCATGTTCACGACCCTGATCGGCGGCACGAGGTTGGCGCCGTTGGTGGCGACCCAGTCGAGGCCGCCCATCACGGTGGAGTCCGTGCCGTTGCCGGCGCTGTCGAGGACCTTCACGGCATAGGGTGTCGCGTCGGGGGCGACGCCAACCACGTCTCGCGCGTTGTTCCGCGCGGCGATGATCCCGCCGACGTGCGTACCGTGCCCGTTGTCGTCGGCGCAGGAGCTGAACGCGGTGAAGCAGGCGCTGCCGAGGGGCGTGAGATCGGCGTGAGTGAAGTCGAGCCCGGTGTCCGCGACGGCGACACCGATTCCGAGTCCAGTGAAGCCGAGATTGCCGGGCGCGGCGCCGATCCGCTGGACGCCCGCTGGGACGACTTGCCCGGCGCTCCCGCCGCGGCCGGCGGGTTTGGCGTGCGCGCGGACGGGACGGTCAGGGATGACGGCGACGACCTCGGGGTGCTGTTCGAGGAACTGCCGCGCGGCGACATCGGGCAACCGCGCCGCGGTGGCGGCGACTGTGTGGAAGTGTCGACGCACGGTCGCGCCCACGCCTCGGACAGCTCGGTCACGCTGGCCGACGTCCACTCCCTCGCGGAAGATCACGATGACGTCGCCGTCGTGGGGAAGTGACTGCGCTGCGGCCGGCCGAGCGCATGGGAAGGTGACGAGGACGAGCGCGAGGACAAAGAGGAATCGTTTCACCGGTTCAAGCCTCCGGTCTAATCAGATCGGGGACCGCTCGAAGTGAGCGAGGGAGATCCCGCTGGCCCGTCCCCCTTGGCGGCGATCCGAGTGACGGCGATGCCGAGCATTACGATGCTTCGCCTCATCGCTTCCTCCTTCAAGACCGCCGTCTCAGTGATACTTGCCCTTCGGCCCGTTGGCCTGACCGGGCGGCACGAATGACTGGGCGCCCATCTTCTTGGCCTGGCCGGGCGGGATCTTGTAGTAGGTGGTCGGCACGGCGAGCACCGGCTTGGGCACACGCTCGGTCGCGACGATGCTCCATGAACCGCCGGAGCTCGCCGCGAAGAACCAGGAGCCGTTGTGGAAGCTGTAGTAGCGGCCGCCGTGGACGAACAGATTGTAGTTCGAGCTCGGCACGTAGTGGACGGGGCTGTTGGGCACGGCCACCACATGTGGCGGTGAGGCGACGATGAGCGCCGGCGGCGGAGCGACGTTGATGCCGATGTTCACGTCGGCCTGTGCCGGCGCGGCAGAGAGCAGGTGGCGGCGAGCAAAAGAGTCATCAGTGTCGTCTCAGTCATGGCTCACCCTCCGGAAATCGTGTCGGGCGATCTTCAGAAGTGCAGGACCGATGCCAGCGAAAGGGTACGGAACAACAGGGGCTTAGGGGTGTGAGCCGCACTCCCGAAAGGTTCCTCGGGTGTCCTTCTGACGCGCAGGTGACCGTCGTCGTCAGTCCGCGATCTCGAGTATCCGGCAACTCGAGCTGGCCCGCGGCGCCTGCTCCGCTAGGGAAATGCCGTATTCATGCTTCGACGCCAGGCTCTCGCATTCCAGCACTCAGTCCCTCGGTATCATCGCGATACTCGTCGCGTCCCGTCTCCTCGTGATGGGCCCCACGCCGGCCGGGTCACCATGGGAAAATTCTGCCATGGTGGCGCCCGAGGGAAGCTGCTCGGGTTCGTCGGCACCCCGTAAGTGCCGGGACCGCAATATACTTGGGCGTCAACTGGCTCGGCGACCGAAGGTCCCGGAGGTGAAGGCGGTGGATCGGCGAACCTTCCTTGCGCAGACGACGCTCGTCGCGATCGGCCTCTCGGGGTGCGCGGGCTTCCGCTCGCGGGCCGCGGTGGTTGCCTTACCTCGGCGTAAGGCGGTCATCGTCATCGGCGCCGGCCTCGCGGGGCTCGCGGCCGCCTTCGAGTTGATCGAGGCCGGCTATGACGTGACGGTCCTCGAGGCGAGTGAGCGACCCGGCGGCCGAGTGCGCACGCTGCGGGAGCCGTTCTCTCAGGGGCTCTATGCCGAAGCCGGCGCCACCGTCATTCCTGATCACCACGATTTCGCCATGCGCTACGTCCGGTTGTTCGATCTGCCGCTTGGCCCTTTCGCCCCCCGGGTGAGTGGCCGGCTCTATTACGTGCGTGGGCGGGCGCTCCGGGTCACCCGCGGAACACCGATACCCTGGCCGTTCGATCTCACGTCGGAGGAGGAGCGGCTCGGCCTGGCTGGCATGCGCGAGAAGTACGTCGACTCCCTGCTGCCGGACCTCGGCGACGTCGCCGCGCCGGATTGGCCGGCCGATCCGCGCCTCGAGGCCTACGACCGAATGAGCGGAGAGGAGTTCCTGCGGTCGCGCGGCGCTTCACCGGGGGCGGTGGCGCTGATGCGGATCGGTTATTTCGATCTCCTCGGCGACGGCCTCGAGAGCTATTCCGCTCTGTCGATGCTGCGCGACCTGGCGCTCGCGCGGAAGCAGCGGCAGACCTTCGCGATCGTCGGCGGCAACGATCGGCTGCCCGCGGCGTTCGCCTCTCGCATGGCGGAGCAGATGCGCTATCGGACGCCCGTCGTGCGCATCGAGCCAGCACCGGACTCCGTGGGCGTGATCACTCGGGACGGCGACGGGTTCCGTCGCTGGCGCGCGGACCACCTCGTCGTCGCCATTCCGTTCTCGGTCCTGAGGACCGTCGAGGTCTCACCGCCGTTCTCGAGGCCGAAGCAGGCCGCCATCAACGGGCTCCCGTACACCTCGATCACACGCGTGTTCTTCCAGGTGCGGCGACGGTTCTGGAACGACCGCCAGCTCCCCAGCTTCGCGACCACCGATCTGCTGAGCACGTGGATCTTCGAGCCGACGGTCAGCCAGCAGGGCTCCTCCGCGATCCTGGCATGCGAGGCGGGCGGCGGGCAGGCGCGCCGGCTGATGGCGCTGCCGGACCAGGAGCGGGTCGCGCTGGCGATCGAGGAGGTCGAACACGTCTACCAGGGCCTCCGGGCCAACGTGGAGCTGACGGCGTCGATCTGCTGGGATCGCGACGAATGGGCGCGGGGAGCCTACTGCTGGTTTCGGCCTGGCCAGATGCGATCGATGCTTCCGCACATCGTGGCCTCCGAGGGTGGGATCCATTTCGCGGGCGAGCACGCCTCGGCGTGGCCAGGCTGGATGCAGGGCGCACTCTCCTCGGGCGTCCGCGCGGCGCTGGAGATCATCGAAGGCCGGTAACGGAAGCCCGGCGAAGCCGAGCGCTCTTGCCGAGCTAATTGACCGTCGCTGGAAGGCCCGGCTGTTCGAGACGGCCGGCAACGTCCGAGTCGCCGCGCTGGTGTTCCACCGAGACGGTGAACCCGTGGGAGATTTCCGAAAGGCCTGTGCTACCGCCTGCCAGACCGCCGGAGTGGCGGGCAGGCTCTTCCACGACCCTTTGCCGCACCGCGGCTCGCAACATGGTACGTGCGGGCATCCCCGAGCGCGTCGCGATGGCGGTGACCGGCCACCTGACGCGCAGCGTGTTCGACCGCTACAACATCGTCAGCGAGGACGACCTTCACATAGCGGCTCAGAAAAAAACGATGTACTTGGCAGTCCAGCAAATCTCGGACGCGGTCTCGCTGATGCATAATGGCCGGCAGATGACGATAGCGACGCTGCCGAAACGCCTGGGTTTCTTCACGCGCCTGCTCGATCAGGCGGACCCCGCCGAGCGGTATCGGTTGGCGACCGCGCAGATCATCCACGCCGAACGGTTCGGCTTCGATTCGGCCTGGATCGCCCAGCACCATTTCCATGAGGACGAGGGCGGCCTTCCCGCGCCGTTCGTCTTCCTGGCCCAGGTCGCCGCCCAGACAACGCGGATCCGCCTCGGGACGGGGATCGTGACCCTGCCGCTGGAGCTGCCGATCCGGGTGGCCGAGGACTCCGCAGTGCTCGACCTGATGTGTGGCGGCCGCCTGGAGGTGGGCGTCGGAGGCGGCGGCAACCTTTCCTCATACGCGGCGTTCGGCCAGAACAGTGCCGAGCGCGCAACGCTGCTCGCCGGGCACCTTCAAGTCTTGCGCGACGCCTGGGCGGGGCGGCCGCTGCCCGGAGGAGGGGATCAGCTATATCCGGCGAATCCGAGCCTGGTCGAGCGCGTCTGGCAGGCGACGTTCACGGTCGATGGAGCCAGGCGGGCTGGCGCCGCGGGGGACGGTCTCATGCTGTCGCGCACGCAGCCCCGGCCGGCCAACGCTGCCGACCTGTCGCTGGCCAAGATCCAGAACCCGATGATCGACGCTTACATGGAGGCGCTGCCCGAGGGCCGCGAGCCCCGCATCCTCGCCTCGCGCACCGTGTTCGTCGCCGATGACAACAAGGAAGCCCTGCGTTTCGCCGAAATCGGGCTGGGGCGGCATCGCGCGCGCCTTGCCAGGTTGGGCCGCGCGACCGGAGATGGATCGCTTCACGCGATGATCGCCGCCATGGATGTTCATCTCGGCACGTCAGACAATGTGATCGCCTCGCTCCAGACGGACAGCACGCTCGCCCGGGCGACGGACATCGCGGTTCAGGTGCATTCGATCGATCCGCCGCATCCCTTCATCCTCAGATCAATCGAGCTGGTCGCCGAGGTGGTGGCGCCCGCGCTCGGCTGGGGCCGGGATGCTGCGGGAGTCCGGCGTGTCGCGTGACCACTGAGCCAAATGGTCGTGCGCGCTGCAGGCCGTCGCGGGGCTGGGGCCCCGCCGGCCGCGGCGCGCCTACAAATCGAGGACGATGAAGATGTCAAGGACAGACGCCGACGTCATCGATGCGCTGGTCGGGATCACGCCGGGATCTCCCCTGGATGCGATCCGCGCCCGGAGACCGGAGGCGCGCGCTCACGCGCAGGCGACGTACCGGGCGTTGTTCGCGCCGGAGGCGCCAGGCAATGTCACCGCACAGGAGCGTTTCGCGGTGGGTGGATTCGTCGCTGGCCTGCATGGCGCCACGGCGATTGCGGTCTGCTATGCCGCGCGCCTCGCCGAGAGCGGAGCCTCGGCGGCGCTGAAGGAAGCGGTTGACGCGGCCATCGCGGAGGCCAGGACCAACGGCCCTTATGGCCGCTACTCGGCGGGGCCGCTGAGCCGCGAAGATACTGCCGGTTTAAGCTATCGCGTGGGAGCAGCGACCCGCCGGACGCTCTGTCCGCGCCTCGCCGCCGCATTCGAGCACGTGCACATGCTCGTCTTCCACCCGCGCGACGCCGCGCCGGCGGCGCTGCAGGCACTGCTGGACGCCGGCTGGTCCACGACCGACATCGTGACGCTCTCCCAGATCGTCGCCTTCCTGTCCTTCCAGATCCGGGTGGTCACTGGATTGCGCACCCTGGCCGGCCGTCCCTGACGCGCGAGGTCCCGACATGATCGATACCGTTCTGGTGCCGCCGGAACACACGGTTCCGACCGTCTTCACCCGAGCCCAGCTCGACTGGCTCCCCTGGCTCGAGCCGCTCGCCGTCGATGCGATGACCGAGCGCCACATGACGAGTCTCGTGGACGCCGCGCGCGTGAAATCGCCGTACTTCCGCCTCCTCGCCCGCGACCCGGACGCGCTGGAGGCCAGGACGCGAACCGACAAGGACATCTTCTACAACCCCGATGCCGGACTGCCGCGGGCTGAGCGCGAGCTGGCCGCCGCCGCGACGTCCCGCTTCAACGGCTGCCTCTACTGTGCCTCCGTGCATGCGCGCCACGCCGCGACCTACTCGAAGCGCGAGGCCGACGTTCAGCGCCTGCTCGACGCCGGCGTCACCGCCGATCTCGGAGAACGCTGGAATGCCATCGTCGCGTCCTCGGTGGCGCTGACCGCGACGCCGAGCGCGTTCGGGCCGGAGCACGTCGACCGCCTGCGTCGCTCAGGGCTCGACGATCTGGCGATCGCCGACGTCATCCACGCCGCGGCCTTCTTCAACTGGGCCAATCGCCTGATGCTCTCGCTCGGTGAACCGGCGGCCACGGCCGGGCCGTAGGCCTGACGGGACCGACCAGCCGCTGCATTCATTCCTCTGAGGCGGCGGCACCGAGCCAGGACGCGCCGGCGACCCGCCACGGCGCGGGCTTCGGGCGCCTAGGACCGAGTCTTGGGGTATTGAAACTAGACGCCGCGCCGCACGCGGTAATCTACATTGTCCCTCACCCATTTCCAGAAACGGTCCTGGCTGGCGAGGTCGGTGTCCGGCTTCATCTGGGCGCGCCAGCCCTTCATGACCTCGTACTCCACGGCCCAGAAGCGCACGCGGTCTCGCTTCACCAGCTTTCGCCAGTTGTCTCCGACCTTCGGGCTCGCGTAGACCAGGCGGACGGTGACGTTCTTCGAGAGGTAGTCAAGGGGACTGAGGTCGATCCGCTGATAGGAGGCGGGGGTGCCGGATTTGATCGTCCCGTCGCGCACGTCTGGGACGCCGTCGCTGACGACCATCACGGTGATCGGAGCCAGGACGAGATTCCGCTCCTTCACGGTGCGCGCGATCTGCTGGAAGAAGACATTGAAATCGGTGAGCGTGTCGGTCGGCGGGAACCACTTCCGGAGGTCCGTCTCGATCTGCTTGACGTCCTTGTTGTTGAAGTCGTGGATCGGGTGAAAAGACTTCGGCTCGCTGTTGTCCTTCCCTCCAATGGCCGTCACGAAGAGATCGCGCGGTTTCGAGAGGCCGCCGAACTCGTGCATGTGGCCGTAGAGGTAGTGAGCGACAAACGTGAGGGCGTCGTCATAGGCGGATCGGAATGATCCGCTGGTGTCGACGCCGACGAAGAGCGTCGACCGCGGCGGCTTGTTGTCCTCCGTTTCCGCCGCCGAGACCACGACGGCGACGCTGAGGAGGGCGGCCGCGACCACGCGGGCGGCGAGCGAGACGCCCAGGCGACTCATAGTGTCGCCTGCTTCCGCGGCGGCGGCTGCATGTGTAGAGATTGCAGGATGTGCCAGGTCTGCGTGATCTCGCTGCCATCCTTGAACGGTAGCGAGAAGACTTGGCGGGAGGCGACCAGGACCATACCGAAGTTGACCGCGGCCGCCGCGAGCTGCAAGACCGGCAGAACCAGATAGTCGAGGAGCTCTTCACTCTTGGCGTGGAGCCATTCGATCTCCTGCTTGAGCTCCGCCACCGGCTGCCGCCACCAGGCCGGCGCCGGCTTGCCGTTCGCGGGGCGCGGGGCACCTTCGTCCACCATCGGCCGCCGCGAGATGAAGGCGAGCATCGGCGGCGTTCCGAACTGGCCGAACAGGAACCACGTCATGCCGCGGATACCGATCCATCCGAACGACGCCAGCAAGAGCGTGACCGCGAGGCCCAGCTTCATGCCCGTCTGCTGCGCAATCCACGGCGTCAGCGCGTCGATGAGCTCCCGGTAGAGGAACACGACCTCGAAGAACATCACGAACAGCTCCACCACGAGCATCTGGACGATGAACTTCCACTCCCGCTTCTTCACGGCGTCCATCAGGGTCTGCACGCACGCGAAGCTACCCATGACGAGCAGCAGCAGGAAGAAGTAGAGGATGAGGCCCGTGTAGCGCGCCGTCGAGTCGCCACCGACGAGGTCGGCGAGGAGCTCGGTCACGGTCGGCATCAGGGTGTAGCTGAAGATGGCGGCTTCGAGCACGCACCAGAAGATGAGCATCACGAACGCGACCCAGGGCACACCCGGCGTGAAGTAGGTCTGCGTCATCCGGCCCGTCATCGTGAAGGGCATGAGCGCGACCTGGCGGATCACCTCGAGCACGAGCTTCGCCACGAAGGTGCCAAACGTCACCGCCCATCCCAGCGCCACCCCGACGAACCGGAACATCCCCACCCAGTACAGCCAGACGGCGCGCACGGCATCCCACCACGTCAGCATCATCGTCGGGATGAACTGCACGCGCCCCGAGCGGAACGGCAACGTGTAGATGGAGAGCTGTGTGCACCAGACCGCGGCGACGGCGAGCAGAGCCGGGAAGCCCAGGAAGAGGTACTTCGCGGCGACGAGCCACAGCGGACCAGGGGCGAAGAAGAAGTCCCACAGCGTGTGCTGCATGCTCGGGATCCACGCCAGCGGTGCGACGAGCACGTCCGCCAGCTGACGCCACGGTTCTGGAATTCGCTGAATCAACTCGAACATTCACCCCTCCTTGTACCCGGGCATGGCGAACGAACGCCTATCGCATAGCAAGCCTCCGGCCGTAACGGCCGTACACGTAAGCCGCTGATTCGGCGACGATGAGCACCTTTCGCCGGCGGGCTGTTTGGCATCCCGCGAGCGAAATTGGCACTTTAGTGGCAAGCACGAGAAGCCGAGCTGTACCCAGAGGATCCGCGCCCGAAGCCGATTTCTGGGTAAACGAAAGGGGCTAGCGGCGTCTGCGTCCGCTAACCCTCGTTTCTGGTTGCGGGGGCTGGACCGCCCGACCATTGCTCAGGACGGCAGGATGACAGCCTTGCCTGTCGTCTGCGTGTCGAAGAGTTTGTAGGCTTCCTCGGCTTGCTCGAGCCTCCAGCGGTGCGTGAAGAGCTTCTCCACGTCCACCTTCCTGTCGGCGACGAACTCGGCACACTCGGCCTGACCTTGCTTCGAGAACGTCCAGGACCCCACCAGGGTCACTTGCCGTCGCAAAAGATCCGGGCTCACGTCCAGGGTCACCTGCCCGCGCTCACCAACGAAGCAGGCCGTGCCCCACGAGCGCACCGCGCGCACGGCCGCGGCGCGGGCGTCTGGCGCCGAGGAGGCGTCCAGCGTCTTGTGCGCGCCCTCCCCGTGCGTCAGGTCGCGGATCGCCGCCACCACGTCACCCGCCTTGGGGTCGATAACCTCGTGCGCGCCGAACGCCTGGGCGAGCTTGCGCCGCTCGGGCGCGACGTCGATGGCGACGACGCGCGCGCCCATGACGACGGCAAACTGCGTCGCCGACAGGCCCACCGGGCCCTGGCCGAAGATGGCGATCGTTTCGCCGCCCTGCAAATTGATCCGCTTCAGTGCGCCCCAGGCCGTGCCGGTGCCGCAGGAGATCGCCGCGCCCGTCACGAAGGAGAGCGAGTCCGGCAGCGGCACCAGCGTGGCCACCGGCACCTTCATGTATTTGGCGTGGCCGCCGTGCCCGCCCGAGCCAAAGACCACCGTGCCCGCGAGGCACATCTGCGTCCAGCCCGCCCGGCAATGCTTGCATGTGCCGCAGCCGTCGTAGTGGTGGTCCATCACGCGCTGGCCGACCCGTGCCTCCTTCTCAGTGACGGCGGCGCCCACCACTGCGACGATGCCGCAGGGCTCGTGACCGGCGATCATACCGGCCTCCCGCTTGATGCCGCCGGTCACGGCTCCGCTCGGATTGGCCGGGGCGCGATAGTTGTGCAGGTCGCTGCCGCACATGCCCGACGCCTTGATCTCGAGGATCACGTCTCGGGGACCTGGTGTCGGATCGGGAAACTCCCTGACCTCTAGCTTTCGATCTCCGAGAAACACGACGCCTTTCATGGCTTCCTCCGGTGCTCAGATTCCTTGACCGCCCTGAGGTGCGGGACTACCCTCTTGCCGCCGGTCAAACCTATCCAGACCCAGTTCGTTGAACGATACACCAACGAGGACTCCGGAGGATCGCCATGACGGTTTATGAAATGCGGACCTACACGCTTCACGTCGGCAAGATGGCCGAGGCAGTCAAGCTATATACCGAGTTCGGCTACCCAGCGCTCCAGAAAGGCGGCCAGGACAAGAAGCTGATCGGCTACTTCCAGGCCGACACGGGCACGATCAATCAGCTCGTCCATCTCTGGAAGTTCGACGACGATGCCGACCGTCGCGCGCACTGGGCTTCGGTATTTGCCAACAAGGCCTTCGTCGAAGGCTTTGCCGTGAAATTCCGTCCGTTGCTCGCTTCCCAGGAGGTCAAGCTGCTGACCGAGGCCCCGTGGGGACCGCATCCCTGAAAGGCTGATTCCTGAAAAGCCTGCTATCAGAGCTTCCCTCTCGCCGAAAGCGTCGCGCCTTCAGCGCTCGTCCTGGCCGCGGCCTCGGCGAGCAGCGTGTACTTGGCCAGCGTGCGCTCGGCGAGCGCGGTGGGCCAGCGGCGATCGTCCACGATTCTCAGGAACTCGTCGAGGACCCGGGCGAAGTGTGTCTCGTGGCCTCCGTCGACCGGGGGCGGCACGGTCACCTCGTACGTTTCCGGGCCGGCGGGCACGACCTCGACGCCGGGGAGCTCCGCCTGCCACGCCGTGACCGTGTCGCGCAGCGCGCGCGCGACCCCGGCGGCATCGGTGCGGGCCTCGACGAACACTCTGCGGCGGTGGCCCGTGCGGACGCTCTGCTCCAGGCGGATGTCGGCGCGAGTCCCGTGAGCGACGCTGTGGGAGGCGTCTCCCCCACCCGGCAACGGCGAGAGATTCCAGCGCGTCGCGGCGCTCGCCGTGACGCGACCGATCCGGTACACGAGCTCGGCGTTGCATCGATAGCTGAGCGCGTCGCCGTCGACGAAGGGGTCGAGCTCCCGCGGGAACCTCGCCTCTCCGGTGATCCGCCGGAACACCTCCGCGGGCACTCGCGTCGACCACGCGCGGGCCGAGAGGAGCGCCGGCGCCGCGGCGTCGCCGTCCACGAGCCACTGCGCTTGGTCCACGACGTGGGTGGGAATGTCGACCGGGCCGCTCCCCTGCACGCGCACGTCGAAGAACCACCATGGACGTCTGAGGGGGGCGCCATCGACGAGCTTCTCCAGATGGTGCACGCTTTCCTGCTCGATGGCCAACCCATCGTCGCGGAAGGCGCCGAAGAGCGCGGGAGCATCGACGAGCCTCTTGACCAGTCCGGCCGCCAGGTCGTGACGCCCCGTCATGATCTCCGCGGCCAGCGGCCAACTCTCGAGGCTCGCCCGCACGTGCTCGAGGTCGGCGGGCCCCACGAGCCACGGCTTGTCGGCGAGCACGTGGAAGCCTGATTCGTGCAGCCGTCGTATGGTGCGCGCCTTGCCCCCGTTCTTGCCCGCGAGGACCACCACGTCTCCACGTCGCTCGTCGACGAGCCGCCCGAGTGGGTCATCGGACGTCGTCACGACGGGACGCCAGCGCGTGGGGTGCGGCGAGCGCCGGTTGAAGCGCTCAACGAGGGCGAGGAAGTCGCGCAGCTCGGCGCCCTCGCGCGCGTAGACGAACACCCCGTCGGCCGCGCGCGCCTGCGGCACGCGCAGGGTCAGGGCGGCGTGGAAGTGCCCCGGGTCGAGGAAGAGCAGCGTGTGCATGGGTGCCGAGCGTCCCGACTTTGCTCGGGACGGCCCGAGCACGAGAAAGTAACGCAGTATGTCGACGACGATCTTAAACGCCGTCGAGCGCCGGCTTCATTTTCAGGATCGCGTCGATGTGGCCGCGCGGGGAGAGGCCTGCGCCCATCGTGTTCACTGAGAGGTGGGTGGCACCGAGGTCGCGCCACTCCCGGGCCCGTTTCGCCCACTCGGTCGGGCCGCCGATCCCATAGGGGAAGCGTCCCTCGATCCCCACGGCCGAGAGCGGGCGGCCCGCCTCCTTCATGTACGCGCGCACGCGATCGAGCGTGTGGCTCGCCTCGTCACCGGGCTGAAACTGGGGGAACCAGCCGTCGGAGATCTGGGCCACCCGCTTGAGCACGGGCTCGGCCATGCCGCCCATCCACACCGGGATGGGGCGCTGGACGGGCAGAGGGTTGATGCCGGCCCGGTCGAGGTGATGATACGAGCCTTTGAAGGTCACCACAGGTTCGGTCCAGAGCTTCCGCATGACGGCGATCTGCTCGCTGACGCGGCGGCCACGCGTGTGGAAGTCCTCGTTCAGGGCCTCGTACTCGACATGGTTCCAGCCGATGCCCACGCCGAGTCGCAGGCGCCCGCCGGTGAGGACGTCCACCGCCGCGGCCTGCTTGGCCACCAGCGCAGTCTGGCGCTGGGGCAGGATGACGATGCCGGTGACCAGCTCGAGGCGCTGAGTGCAGGCCCCGAGGTAGCCGAACAGAACGAAGACCTCGTGGAAGGGGCTCTCGTCGGTGTAGGGCGGGCGGCGACCGAGCTTGTCGAAGCGCTCCAGCTTGCCGCCCAGCACGTGGTCGAAGACGAGCAGGTGATCGTAGCCGGCACTCTCGGCGGCCTGGGCGTAGTCGCGGATCACCGCAGGGTCCGAGCCGATCTCCGTCTGGGGAAACACCACGCCGAGTCTCATGTCGTGTTCTTCCTCCATCATCGGTTCGCGTCGTGCATCCGGACCCCCGATGTGACCGCACTATCATGCCGCCGAGCCGGCGAGTCAAGGTTCGCGCTGCCTGTCGTCGACGAAGCCCGCGAGGTCGGCTACTGTGTGGCCGCGGCCCTCGGGCGCTGACTCCCAGGCTGACGGAGAGAGGATGGAGTGCAATGGCATATTGGCTCCTGAAGTCCGAGCCCGACGAGTGGTCGTGGACCGAGCAGGTCGCGAAAGGGCGTGACGGGGCGGAGTGGACAGGCATCCGCAACTTCTCGGCCCGGAACCACCTGCGCGCGATGAAGAAGGGCGAGCAGGCGTTCTTCTACCACACCGGCAAGGAGCGCGCGGTCGTCGGCATCGTCAGGGTGATCGCGGAGGCGCATCCGGATTCGACCGACTCCGCCTGGAGCGCCGTCGACGTCGCCGCGGTGCGGCCGCTCCCGACACCGGTCGGCCTCGACCGGATCAAGGCGAACCAACGCCTCACCAGCATGGCGCTGGTCAGGCTGGCGCGCCTGTCGGTCCAGCCAGTTACGGAGGCCGAGTGGCGGATCGTCTGCCAGATGGGGGGACTCGGCTGAACCCCCACGGGGAGCGGACGTCTGTCGCTAGCGCAGCCGCGGGCCCGGGTCCATCTTCAGGAAGACCCGGCCCCCCATCGGGTACCACTCCGGCGCGAGCGTGACCGCCTGGCCGACGACGTGGAGATCACGCCAGCACTCGGCCAGGCGGCTCTCGCGCCGGTACGACGTGCTGCCACCGTGCCGGTACATCAGATCCATGGCCTCGCGAGCGCTGTCGGCGGCGTAGACCGCGGCCAGCCGGCAACGGGCCCGTTGGTCGAGGGTGGTGTCCTCGCCGGCCGCGATGGTGTTCCAGAGCTCGGTGATCATCGCGCTGCGGTACACGCGAGCAGCGTTCAAGATCGCGTCGGCTCGACCGACCGCGTCCTGAACTTGAGGGTTCTCGCAGAGCCGACCGGTCCGGCCTCGCGGTGTCTTCTCGGCGGCCAGCTCGATCAGCGCATCGATACCGGCCCGGGCGATTCCGGTGATCACGGCACTGTGGTGGGGCCCGACCCAGGCCTGGGCCGGCAGGGCATACGAAATCCCCGGCCAGCGCTTCCACTGGTTGTCGAGCGGGACGCCGGCGTGGACCATCGTTCGCCGCTCCGGCAGGAAAACATCGTCGACCGTCCAGTCGAAGCTGCCGGTCGCACGCAGGCCGGACACGTCCCAGCTCCCCTCGACGATCTGCGCTTCCGAACGCTGGAAGACCCCCCGCCAGTAGACCGAGGCGCCATCCGGGCTGCGGCGCGGCTGGTCGCCGTCGAGAATCTGGAAGCTGCCCAGCATCCAGGAGCTCTCCTGGCAGCCGGTGCCGAAGGGCCAGCGGCCGGTGACCCGGTAGCCGCCATCGACAGGCACGGCCCGCCCACCGCCCATCACGGCGGTGCCGGCGATGACAGTGTCGGCCCCGTTCGCGTAGACCTCGTGGACGCCTTCGTCCGGCAACCCCAGCGTGACGAGCTGGCCGATGCTGTTGTTGGCCAGATTCCAGCCGACCGAGCCGGCGGCCTCGGCCAGCAGTTCCACGACGCGCACGTAGGTCAGCGGGTCGGCCTGCAGGCCGCCCAGCTCACGCGGGATGACCAGGCTGTAGAAGCCAGCGGCATGAAACTGCTCGACCAACGCTTTTGGCAAGCGCTGCTCGCGCTCGATCTCGTCGCGATAGCCGCGGATGACCGAGCGCAGAGCGGCCGCGGCCCGCACCGGGGGCTGAGCATCGATTTCGGCCGGCAACAGCTTGTCTTCCGCAATCTGCCGCATTGGGCGGGATGTTCCGCTGGCGAAGCGGAGGTGTCAAGAGGTACTGTCGCTGGTCGAGGGCGAACCTGTCGAGGGAGAAACTAATGTCCGAATTGTCGCCCCTGCCGAGTGAAGTCCTCCCGGCGGGCATCCGTGCGCGCTTCGTCTCCGGCATCAATGGTCTGCGCATGCACATCCTCGAGGCCGGATCGGCGGCGCCGGGCCGTCCCGCCGTCCTGTTGCTGCACGGCTTCCCCGAGCTCGCGTATTCCTGGCGAAAGATCATGCCGACGCTGGCCGCGGCGGGGTTCCACGTCATCGCCCCTGATCAGCGAGGGTACGGTCGCACCACCGGCTGGAGCGCGAATTACGACGACGACCTCCGGCCGTTTCGGCTGCTGAACGCAGTGCGCGACGCACTGGGGCTGGTCACGGCGCTCGGCTACCGCTCGGTCGCGTCTGTCGTCGGGCACGATTTCGGCGCCTCGATCGCTGCCTGGTGCGCACTGGTGCGACCCGACGTGTTCCGGTCCGTTGCGTTGATGAGCGCGCCCTTTGCCGGACCACCGGACCTGCCGTTCGACACCGAGCGTCGTCCGCTGGAGGTCCCCGTCGGCCCCACCATCCACGAGGCGCTGGCGGCGCAGCCCCGGCCGCGCAAGCATTATCAGTGGTGGTATTCGACCCGGTCGGCGAATGCCCAGATGTGGCATTGCCGGCAGGGCGTCCACGACTTCCTGCGTGCCTATTTCCATCACAAGAGCGCGGACTGGAAGCACAACCGCCCGCATCGGTTGGCCGCGTGGTCGGCGGAAGAGCTGGCTAAGATGCCGACCTACTACATCATGGATCTCGCCGACGACATGCCGACGGCGGTGGCGAAGGAGATGCCCTCGCCGCAAGAGATCGCCGCCTGCCGCTGGCTACCGGACGATGAGCTGGCCGTCTACGCTGGCGAGTATCAGCGCGAAGGCTTTCAGGGCGGCCTCAACTGGTACCGTTCGCGCAGCGGCGGCGCGTTCGAGTCCGAATTGCAGTTGTTTTCCGGGCGGACCATCGACGTGCCGTCGCTCTTCATCTCGGGCAAGAGCGACTGGGGCGTCTATCAGCGACCGGGAGCGGTCGATCGCATGCAGGACACGGCGTGCACCCGCTTCGTCGGCTGCCACCTGCTCGACGGCGCCGGGCACTGGGTGCAGCAGGAGCAGCCGACTCGGGTCAGCGAGCTACTGCTGGATTTCCTGAAGGGACAGGCGACCCGGACCTGCGGGATGCCCTCCACCTCGTCCTCGACGACGAGTACGACCTGATCGAGGCGGTGAACGGGGCCCAGGCGCTCGCCACCCTTGCCTCAATGAAGATCGACATCCTGCTTGACCTCGTCTCTCCCTCTGCCTACTTACAGGGCTTCTCCTGCTTACACGCACTGATGAGAAACGTGTGGCCGATGTCCCCACCGTCCCACCCGGAGAAGGGCCAATCATTGATAATCTTGGGGTTCACCACCACTTCGATGTACACATCGAAGAGCGGGATGACCTCGAAGTTCTCGAACTTGTAGTTGCCGATCTTGCGCAGCTGGGCATCCGCCGCCTTGGGATCGGACATCTGCAGCAGGTCTTCCCACATCTTGTAGATCGTATCGTCCTCAAAAAAGTGTGGTTGTCCCTTTCCGGCGTTGAACAGAGCGATCTGCGGCTCCACCGCCTTTTTGGATGGGGGGCCGGCTCTCAGGTACCAGTTCGCTCGCCGCTCTCGCGCCTTGGGCTGGACGACCGCCGCCAAGTCGGCCTCTTCCAGCTCCAGTTCGATGCCCACTTCACGCAACTGAGTGGCCACCGACTCCATCACCTGGATGAGCTCCGGCGCCCCGGCGAAGGGATACAGCCAGGCCTTGGCCTTGAAGCCCTTGGGGTATCCGGCCTCGGCCAGCAGTTGTCTGGCTTTCTTCGGGTCGTAGCCGTACATCTCCGGGAAGCGCTTCTCCCAGGTGGGGTCCCAGCCCGGCAGGTCGGGATAGAAGCCCATCACATAGGTGTGCGTCGCCCGGCCCTTGTACAGCACCTTGAGCAGCTCCTCGCGGTTGATGGCCTTGTTCATGGCCTGCCGCACCTTTTTGTTGGTCCACGGCACCTTGAGGTCGAGTTTCCCGGTGGTGCCCCCGAATTCGGTGTAGCGATTCGTGGCCTTGTCCTCCGTGCCGAAGTACAGTCCACCGAACGCAACGACGACCTGTTGCGCCACCTGCCGGCTGCGGATGAGTTTGAACCCCTTGGCGACCGCGTCGTCGGCGAGGTCCTTGTTGATCTCGGTGAGGTGGCTTTCTCCCGCCAGCAGTTGCGCAAAGCGCGGCGGCTCCTCGACGTTCCAGGTCATCTTGATCTCTTTCCAGTCCACCACACCCCACTTCCAGTGCGGCGTCGGGGCACGCTCGTACAAAACATAGCGGGAGAGTTGCCGTTCCTTGAAGATATAGGGCCCGGTGCCTGCCGGCTTCGTCTCGTACGCCATCTCCCCTTCTTTGTCCCACTGCGCCTTGCTGAAGATGATCATGCTCGACGCACTCGAGTAGTAAAACAGCAAGTCGAGGCACACGACCTTGCAGTGCATCACGATCTCGTGGTCGTTGACCACCTCCACCCGCTGGACCGCGCACATGCCTTGCTTGAAGGCAGTGGTCGTGGGGTCTTTGCGGCCTGGGTAGTTGGGGTCACACCACACAGCGTGGTTGTGCACCACGTCTCTGGCAGTAAACTCGCCATAGCCGTGGTGGAACTGCACGCCCTTCTGCAGCTTGATGCGCCAGGACCGGCCGTCCTTGGCCATTTCCGCGCTCTTGGCAAGCCAGGGATTGTAGCCACCCGACGACACGTCGACCTCGAACAGCCACTCGAACGCCGGATCATGCTGAATGTTGTGGTCCGGGGTGCCGAGGATCCAGGGGCGCATGTAATCCCGATAGGGGATGATGAGACCCATCACCAGACGGTCCACCTTCGGCTTGCCGGTGGCGGGTTGGGCCTGGGCGCTCGCGCCTGTCAGCAGCAGGAGTAGCACCGGCAGCAGGCAGACCAATACGTTGGATTTCCAGAACCGCGTCTGCACCATGGTCGTCCCTCCTTAACTTACCCGTGTTCTCCTGCTTACACGCCTTCGAGCATCGGTCCGTTCGTGGTGTTTTCGGCCACCGCGCGGGCTTCGGGATTCTCAGGTCGCGGATCAGCCCAGGACGGATCCCCAAATCAGCAAATAGGACGAGACAGGCGGGGCCAGCCAGTTCATGGGCGTCTCCTCACTCGTGAGGGGTACCGCACCCAGCGCTTCACTGGTGGGTGCTCTCGTATTCTCCAGGCGCCAGCGCCACCCGCGGGCGGATCCGATATCGCGTAAGAGCTGTGAAACACGCTCTCGTGAGTGCACGCGGCCTCGCTAGACGCCTACGGGAGTCGACGTAGTTG
>JAHFDK010000083.1:19225-21789 GCA_023249095.1 Candidatus Rokuibacteriota bacterium
CTCGTATTCTCCAGGCGCCAGCGCCACCCGCGGGCGGATCCGATATCGCGTAAGAGCTGTGAAACACGCTCTCGTGAGTGCACGCGGCCTCGCTAGACGCCTACGGGAGTCGACGTAGTTGTAAGCGGGGAACTTCGAGAATTGATGCCGAGGGACCGAACCGAGCCGGAGTCTCCTGCAACCCCGCGGGCCCGAACGGTTGAAGTTAGAAGACGAGACGGAACCTACGCGCCGAAAGCGGTCGCAGTCAAGGGCAATTTCAGGCGTCTCGAAATCGCGGTCTCGGCCAAAAACCCGCCCGCGGATATCGGCTCCCATGGCGGCGGTTCCACTCCGCTCGACGGTCAGGACGTTGCCGGTACGAAAGAAATAACCGACGATAACTGAAGACATGACCAAAGAACCGTCGTCACGACGACCTGCGCCGGACGGCGCCGATCGTCTGTGTCCCGCCGGCGTTCGTCTGACGCCCCCGTCTCCTGGCAGCGCAGGCGCGAGGTGCCGCACGAGCCGGAGGTGAGCCACTCTTTCGCTTCCCGGGAGTCACCCAGGAATTCGCACATCGTCGTCTTCTGAGACGCCATGCGAAGGTCGTCCTCGCTGAGGATGTTGTAGCGGTCCGAGGGCGGAGCGACGGAGAGGCCGGTCCGGTTACTGCGACGCGCGCGGCAGCTCGAAGGCATCCTCGAGCGCTTCGCCCAGCGCGAGGCGAACGAGGCGACGGCTGAGGAGCGCCTGGCGGCGAAGCGAACGCAATTGGTCGCGCTCGACGACGCGCTCGTCGCGAAGCAGGCGGAGGCGGAGCTCCGCATCATGCCGGCGGGCAGATCATCGTTCCCCGCTCCCGATCGGGATTCACTGACGCTGAACGTCAGCGGTGGGCTCACCTTCGAGGTGCCCGCGCTGGCCGGAGCGGCGTCGATCGTGGGCGACGCTGATGCGTTCGGTCCCAACCCCCGGCGGCATCAGCGCTGTACCTGGGGGGCAGGTGGCCAGACTGGTGCGTGCCGGTAACGCCTTGACGGTAAGCGGGAACCTCCGAGAGCGGTGCGTTACGTCAAGAGAGGGCTTTTGTCCCGTCTACGCTCATCCAGGCTAGACTCGTCCTTGACGCCCGGCTGTGACGGGTTCGTGCGCCTTGAGGAAGCGCCGCGCGTGCTCCACGACCTCGTCGATGTGCTCCTGCGAATCCTTCCAGGGATAGATGGTCACCTCGGCGTTCGGGGCGAGGCTGGCCACCTCCATCGCGACCTTGTACGGGTGCGCGGGCACGTCGTCAGGCGCTACCAACAGCGGCGTCTGGATGGAGCGCACGAAATCGCGCGACACGGTGAAAACGAAGTCGGCGCGGTTGGTGTACATGCTGGTGAGGAAGTCATGGACCATGTCCATCGTGACGTCGGGGCGCTTCTCGCAAAGCGGCGGCCCCCAGCCCTTGATGTTGTTCTGGTAGAAAAGATCCGGGATCTCAGGCCTGAAGCCGCTGGGTTGCATCATCGCGGCCGCGACGACGCGCTCCGGAGCCCGCCGAATAAGGTTGTGAATCATCGGCCCGCCGATGCAGAAGCCCATGACCATGAACTCCAGGATGCCGAGGTGGTCCATCAGCCCGAGCTGGTCGTCGGCGTAGGCGTCCCAGGGGCGGTCGATCTCCAGCGGGCCGCTGGACTGGCCGGGGTTGGCGTTGCGCAGGTCAGCGCAGATACAGCGGAAGTCGTCCTTGTACCTTTCCATCGGGTTGAAGGGCGAGGCTGTCTGCCAGGATGAGAGGGCCGAATTGAGCCCGCCGCCCGGGATGAGCAGCACGGGGAAGCCGGAACCGACCTCTTCGTAGTGGATGCGGACGGGGCCTCTTTCGTAGAACGGCATAGCGATTCTCCTCCCTCAGCGAGTCGCCGTTACTCTAACTCACGGCGACGTTTGGTCGTGTCCCGGGTCTTGGTGGAGAGCAGAGGAGCCGGGATGCTACGCGTGGAGGAGCTCGACCGCCTCCTCGTAGATCTCCATGTTCTTGCCGTAGGAGATGGCCGACGCCTGGGCCGCGCTCACGAGATGGCGCCAGCGCCACGGAAGGCGGGTGGCGTGGAACTCCTCGAAGGTGGCCTGATGGTGCTTGAAGGCGTGCATCTCGGTGAAGTTGTCGTGCACGACAATCGTGGCCAGACGGCTGATGAGCGCATCCGGGTCGTACCCGAGGTCGGCATACTGCTGCGCCAGGTTCACGGTGTTCTTCACCTCGGGCACCGCGCGCATCTGCCCGAGGTTGGTGACCTTCGACCAGTCGGTCGGCGGCTGCGTGTAGATGCTCTCCTCGAGCGCATCCAGCAACGCGGCCTGGGTGCGATGGGGCAGCGCCGCGACGGCCCCAGGATTCGGCTGGGGCGGTGGCTCCATGCGGTTCTGCGTCGAGCGCACCTCGGGGCCTGTGTGCCACGTCAGCAGCGCCAGCAGCTTGTTGCGCAGGCTCACACCTGCCAGCTTCAAGAGATACCGCCGCAGGTTCGCGCCCGTGTGCAGGTGCACGTCCATCGGATTCCCCGTGAGCGATCGCATGAACAGGCCGG
>JAHFDK010000338.1 GCA_023249095.1 Candidatus Rokuibacteriota bacterium
GTCAACGTGAAGGCTGCCAAAGCGCTCGGCCTAAAGATCCCGCCGTCACTGCTGCTGCGGGCGGACCACGTGATTGAATAGACGCCTCGCGGAGCTGCCCAACTCAGCGTTGAAGTCGGCCGGCGCGCAAGCGCGCCGCCGCTTAACGCAACGTTGATATGATGAGTGCCGATCTCAAGCGTTGTCTTCATCGTCCTTATTCGTGGCAGCATTAGAGGTCATGCACCACCGAGCCTCAGAAGAGACGGAGCCAGTAACCGCGACGGTTGATCATCAACGGCTGGGGGCGGCGTTATGAGCTGGGGTACCTGATCATCAGGTCTTCGTCGCGATCACGATCCGGTAGCCGAGATCGATCTCCGGTTGGTCCAGGAGATCTCCGTAACGGCGGGCCCACGAGCCGTCTTCCAGATCGCGACGGAGCCGGTCGAGTCCGCGTCCCATATCGTGGAGCTTCGCGAATGTGGAGATCGCGCTGCGCACGCCCGCATCCAGATACGCGTGCGGCCGCCGCCAGTAGGCGCCGAGGAACCCGTCGACGCAATCGTGGGGAATCGGGAGCGGCTGTACCTCGACGCGCCCGAGTGCCCTTCTGAAGTCCTCGATCGAGGGAAAGAGCGGACGATCGATCTCGAAGATCTCGGGGAAGTAGTCGTCCGTCAGCCAGAAGCCGGAAGTCGAGGGGTCCCAGGTAACGACGACGACGCGGCGGGCGACACGCGCCATCTCGTCGAGGCCGCGCGCCTGGTCGGGCCAGTGGTGCACGGTGAGGATGGCGAGCGCTGCTGCGAATCCATCGTCGCGGAACGGCAGCTCGGTCGCTGAAGCCTGCACGACGGGAGCACTCCCGGGGCGCCGCTGGCGGATCATGGTCATCGCGGGTTCCACGGCGACGACGGAGCGGTCCGAGGGCTCGTAGGAGCCGGTGCCGGCGCCGACATTCACGACCGTCTCCGCCTGGTTCAAGGCCCGTGTGATCGCCGCTTCGAGTCGTGGATCGGGGCGCCGAAAGTCTCGGTAGCCGACACCGATCTCGTCGTAAAGCTGCGACATCCCCCGACTCGGTGCCGATCAGGCCGGCGTGAACATCGGGACCGGCGGCCCGCCCTCGGTCGGCTTGAAGACCACCTTCACACGTTGCCCGATCCGGATGGCGTCGAGATCGCAGTCGACGATGTTGGTCATCATCGTCACGCCTTCCTCCAGCGTCACGTACCCGATCGCGTAGGGAACCGGCACCCGCCGCATGACGCTGTAGGAATAGATCGTCCCGCGACCTGACGCGGTAACCCACTCCGTCCGCTCGCTCGCGCAGAACGGGCAGATCGCGCGCGGATAGTGGTGCGTCTGCCCGCACGCCACGCACTTCTTGAGCATCAGCGTGCCCTGCGCGGTCGCGTCGAAGAACGGCTTGATCTCCGGGTTGACCATGGGCGCCGGGTATTTCCGCTCCGTCGTGCTCATCGCGTTACTCCCTATCCAAGATCAGCGTGGCGCTGCCGTGGCGCGTGCCGAGCGAGCCGCCGGTCCCGTGCGCCAGCGCCACGTCGCAGTTGCGCACCTGGACTTTCGGATGGGCCTCGCCGCGAAGCTGCCGCACCGCCTCGACCACCTTCGTCAGGCCGCCACGATTAGCGGGATGGTTGTTGCAGAGCCCGCCGCCGTCGGTGTTGAAAGGAAGCTTGCCGACCCCCGAGATCAGGTTGCCGTCGGCGACGAGCTTGCCGCCCTGACCCTTCGGGCAGAAGCCGAGGTCCTCGAGGGTGATGAGCACGGTGATCGTGAAGCTGTCGTAGATCGACACGTACTTGATGTCGGCGTGCGTCACTCCAGCCTCGGCGAATGCGGTGGGCCCCGACCAGACCGCGCCGGAATACGTCAGGTCGATCTTGCCGCCCATCTGGTGCTTCGGCGCCTCGCCGGCGCCGAGCACCTTCACCAGCGGGCGCTTCAGGCTCTTCGCGATCTCGGGCTTCGCGACCACGATGGCGCCGCCGCCGTCGGTGATGACACAACAGTCGAGCCGGTGCAGCGGATCGGAGATCATCGGCGAGTTGATGACCTCCTCGACCGTGACCACCTCGCGCAGGAGCGCGTGCGGATTGTGCTGAGCGTGCTGCGACGCCGCGACCTTGATCCAGGCGAGCTGTGCGCTCGTGGTGCCGTACTGGTACATGTGCCGCATGGCGGCCATCGCGTACTGATTCGCGACAGTGGGTCCGAACGGATACTCGAACGGCGCGTCGGGCGCCGCGGCGACCGGAGCGCGTGGCACGGTGCCGGTGGCCATACCCTCGGCGCGAGGCCGGCCGGCGAGCGTGATCAGCGCGACGTTGCACTTGCCGAGCGCGATCGCCTCGGCGGCGTGGGCGACGTGGATGACGTAGGACGACCCGCCCGTCTCCGTCGTGTCCATGTGCCGGAGCTTGAGTCCCATGTAGTCGGCCATCGAGAGCGGGCCCAGGCCCGGCGCGTCACCGGCGCAGAAGTAGCCGTCCACGTCGTCCTTGGCGAGGCCCGCGTCGGCCAGCGCGCCCTTCGCGACCTCGGCGTGCAGCTGGGCCAGCGATTTGTCGTCGGCCTTCCGCGTGGGATGCTCGAAAACGCCCGCGACGTACGCCTTGCCTTTGATCGTCATGAACGCGTCGCCCTCCTCGTCATTCGCTGGCCTCGCATTCTACTCCACGCCGGATCCACCTCGGAGATTGCTAGCTCTTGGGCTGGGCGGTGGCGCGCTTGCGGATTTCCTCCATCGACAGGTCCTCCTTGTGCGTCGATACGTGCCACACGTGGCCGTAGGGATCGGCCACGCTGCCCGATCGATCGCCATAGAACTGGTCCTGCACCGGCCGGACGACCTTCGCGCCGGCGGCGACGGCCTGACTGACCACCGCGTCCGCGTTCTCGACGTACATGTGCAAGTGGACCGCGGTCCCACCGATCGAGAGCGGACTGCGGAAGTCGATGTCCGGGGACTCGTCGGCCAGCATGACGCGCGAATCGCCGACCAGCACCTCGGCATGCCCGACTCGCCCATCGGGCTCCGCCATGCGCATAATCTCCGTTGCGCCGAACGCCTTCTTGTAAAAGTCGATGGCGTTGGCCGCGCCCTTGATGCTCAAGTACGGCGTTATCGTACGGTAACCGTCCGGAATGGGTTTGACCTTCGCTGGCATGAGTACACCTCCACCTCGTGGTTATGTCTTCGTAGCGACTGATCTGACACAATCGAGGCTACGGGGCCTCACTCGAGTCGTCAAGGAGTTGCCGCCATGGCGGAACCGTTGGTCGCGTACCTGCACTGTCTCTTCTTCGCCTCCGCCCTCACGGCGCTCGCCACCGGTCTGCTCCGTCTGTTCTTCTACTCCAAGGGCGTCGACTTCTACGTCGGCAATCCGTTCTTCTGGGTGAAGATGGCCCTCTACGTGATCATCGCGACGCTCTCGATCAAGCCGACGCTCACCTTCATCCGCTGGAAACGCTCGATCGCCGGGGGCGGCACCGCTCCCACCGGCGACGACATCGCCAGCGTGCGGCGCTTCATCCACATCGAGCTCGGACTGCTGGCCCTCATGCCGCTGATGGCGGTGCTCATGGCACGCGGCATCGGGCGCTGAGCCCCAGCCCTCGTTCACCCGGCGGCTCAGCCGCCGGGGACGCCCTGCGTGTTCACGTAGAGCGCGTACAGCGACTGGCTCGACGCCATGAAGAGCCGATTGCGCTTGACCCCGCCGAAGCAGAGGTTGGCGCAGCGCTCCGGGAGCAGGATGCGGCCGATGAGCTTGGCGGCCGGGTCGAAGATCGCCACGCCGTCGTGTCCGTCGCCGCCGCCCCAGCCGCACCAGAGATTGCCATCCGTGTCGCAGCGCATACCGTCCGGGATCCCCTCTCCGGCGTTCACGAACACGCGCCCGTTGGCGAGCTTCGTTCCCCCGTCGACCACGTCGAAGACCCGGATCTCGCGCGGCGTGGCCCCGCTGACGACGACGTACAGCCTGGACTCGTCGGGAGAGAAGCAGAGACCGTTGGGACGAGCGACGTCGCCCGTCGCCACCGTCAGCTCACCCGTCCTGGCGTCGATCCGGTAGACGTTGGTGGGAAGCTCGGGGGTCGCGACGTGGCCTTCGTAGTTGCCGAGGATGCCGAAGGGCGGATCGCTGAACCACACGGAGCCGTCGGACTTGCAGACGACGTCGTTCGGCGAATTGAGGGGCTTTCCCTGGTAGCGGTCCGCCAGAACGGTGATGGTGCCGTCGTGCTCGGTGCGGGTCACGCGCCGCGCGTCGTGCTCGCAGGACACGAGACGCCCCTGGCGGTCGCGCGTGTTGCCGTTTGTGTTGTTCGAGGGCTTGCGGAAGATGCTCACCGCACCCGTCTCTTCCTCCCACTTCATCATCCGGTTGTTGGGGATATCGCTCCAGAGGAGGAAGCGTCCGTCGCCGAACCAGACCGGGCCTTCCGCCCACCGAAAGCCTGTGGCCAGCCGCTCGACGGCGGCGAGGTTCAGTCGGTATTTCGCGAAGCTCGGATCGAGCCCCAGCACAGCCGGATCCGGGTACCTCACAGGCTGACCATCCCAACGATCCATGAGCACTCCCTCCAGAAAGGAGCTGGGTCTACGTCGTCGACCGCCGGAGTCTAGCACCCCCGCAACGCCGGGCAGTGGGTCGCGGCGGGTGCCGGGCGGGGTCGATGAGACCCGTTCCCGCCAAGCGATAGCGGACGCGTCGCGCCCAGATGGAGCCCAGCCGTACAGGGGCAGCGAGCGGGTGCCGCGTGGTCGACCGACCCCGCCCGGCACCCGCCGCGACCCACTGCCCGCCGCCCCGGGGAGGTGCTTGCGTCACGCGGGCCGACGCGATACAGGTAGCTCTGGACGTAATTCCTCGACAGGAGAGCGCCATGAGCGAGACGCCGAAGCTGCTGCTGCAAAAGGACGGGCCGATCGGCTGGATCATCTTCAACCAGCCGGAGAAGCGCAACGCCGTGAGCCTGGAGATGTGGCAGCTCATGCCCGAGTACGTGCAGGATCTGGCCGCCGACGACGCCATCCGGGTCGTCGTCCTGCGCGGCGCCGGCGACCAGGCGTTCGTGGCCGGCGCCGACATCTCCCAGTTCAAGGAGCGACGGCGCAACATGGCCGACCAGGAGGAGTACAGCCGCATCTCGGCGCGCGGCCAGGACTCGCTCGGCACGCTGACGAAGCCGCTCCTGGCGATGATCCACGGCTTCTGTGTCGGCGGCGGTGTCGGCATCGCCGTCGGCTGCGATGTGCGCATCGCCTCCGACGACGCCCGCTTCGGCATCCCCGCGGCGCGGCTGGGTCTCGGTTATCACTATAAGGGCATGGAAAAGTTGATGAAGCTCGTCGGGCCGGCCTACACAAAGGAGATCTTCTTCACCGCCCGCACCGACTTCACCGCCCAGGATGCGCTCCGGATGGGGCTCGTGAACCAGGTCGTGCCGAAGGCGCAGCTTGAAGATTTCACCCGCAACTACGCGTTGACGATGGCCCGCAACGCTCCACTCACCCTGCGCTCGGCCAAGGCCACCGTCGAGCAGCTCGTGCGTCCCGACGTCGAGCGCGATCTCCCGATGCTGGACAAGTTGATCACCGACTGCTTCAACAGCCAGGACTATCAGGAGGGTGTGAAGGCCTTCTCGGAGAAGCGTCGCCCGCAGTTCCAGGGGCGATGACCGCGGCGCCAGACCCTTTCCCCATGACGACCCAGAGCCTCAAGATCGACAACGCCCGGTACGTCCTCACCGTGGATCGCGAGCGGAGAATCATCCGGGACGGCTCGATCCTCATCGAGGGCGGGCGCGTGAGCCGGGTGGGCAAGGCGGCGACGCTGGCCGGTGCGCGGGCCGACCGCGTGATCGACGCCCGCCACCTGGTGGTGACGCCCGGGTTCATGAACGGCCACATGCACATCAGCTACGCCCACGCCGTGCGGGGCATTTTCCCGGACAACCTCGGAAGCCCGCTCGCCCACGTGTTCAAGCTCCAGATGGCCATGACCGAGGAGGAGGAGTA
>JAHFDK010000084.1:0-14168 GCA_023249095.1 Candidatus Rokuibacteriota bacterium
GACCACATGATCATCCACAAAGCAGCCGAAGACGTTCGGTTCATCAAAAGCAATCCCCGCCGCGACGCCCCGGGCCCGAGCGCCTCGGTCGTGGATGCGCAGGCCGGCAGCGGCTGGTAGACGACCTCGACCCGCTCCAGCGCGTCGCCGGCGACGTATGGATCGTCGGCGACGACGAGCGCCACCGGCTCGCCCACGTAACGGACGACGTCGCGCGCGATGGCCGGTTGCAGGTAGCGGTCAGTGCCCGTGGGCGCAGGGACGCGGTTCGGGATGACGGCGATCGCCGGCACGTCGGCGGCGGTGAGGACGGCGTGCACGCCGGGCAAGTCGCGTGCGCGCTTGGTATCGATCGACACCAGGCGCGCATGCGCGTGCGGCGAGCGAAGGACCGCGGCGTGCAGCACGCCCGGCACGTGCACGTCGTCGACGAACCGGCCGGCGCCCGAGACGAACCGGTCGCCGCCCAGCCGGGGGTGCGCCTCGCCTATCATGGCGAAGACGATCCTAGCACCTTGTCACACGAGCGTCTCGGCAGCAGGTCAAGGCCCGACCGGTGAGTGGGGAGGGGTCACGCGACGCTGCTTACTGCGTTTGACGCGAGGCTCGATCACCATGCTGACGTATTCACCATAAAATTTGATGCCGTCGAGGTTGGGGTGTGCATTGTTGGGTTGCAGGTCAATGGTCGGTGGCGTCGCGGGACGATTCTCCATCGCTGCGAGGGTGACGATACGCGTGCCGAGGTCCTTCTCTAGATGGGTCCAGATGGACTCCGCCTCCCGCCCTCGGAATGGGCGACCGACGACGATTTCCGCCTTGTTCGGTAGATGCACGAGAACCACGGGCACACCGAACGTCTTCAGTTTTTGCACCGCATCGTGGTAGCCAGGATCGGCCAAGAATTCTTTCGCCGTCACGCGTGGAATCAGGCTGACAGCTGTCTGCGAATCAAACGGCCGACCAAAGAGTGTGCTCCACACGGAGTCGATCAAGTATGACTTCGTCAGGGAGAAGGGATCGAAGGCGATTCCTTTTGAACGAAGATAGGCATGGTAGTAGGCCACTGCAGTTTTCACGACTACATCTTGCTGTGGGGCGATGAGTTGTCGTTGGCACCATTCCTCAGTAGCTCGCTCATCTACTACGTCCTGCTCGTTCGTAATCCGAGGGTCGTCGAAACCGTCCGGGCGTGGAGACATCTGTGACCGCGTACGCCCGTCGACCACCGTCTCGCGTGTCCACCAGCGTCCGCGCGTCAAATCATCGCTGATGAACTGGACAACGACGAGCTTAGGCTTCAGGGTTGGGTACATTTCAGCCGCCAATGTCAGCATCTGCAAGACACCGTAGGTGCCGCGCGCAAAATTCAGGTTCACGATCTTGAGGCCGGTTCTCTGGCTGAGCAAGGACTCGACCACATCGGGCACGGTCAAAGCAGAACGCTTCCAATGGCTGAACGAGTCCCCGGTTGTGAAGACCACATAGTCGGCCTTCCGGGCGTCCTCCAGCGTGCTCCGGCCTCCGAGTCCGTCACCATTAGCGCTCGCCACGATGCCAGGGCACCAGACCACTTTGCCGTTGCTGACGAGTGAGAGAACTTTTTCTGAGTTTGGCAGAAATCGTTGGCCGAACTGGGCGTCGTACTGTCCGTACACAGACTGTACGAGGTGGAAAGAGCCAGGGCGACTCCCACTATGGACACGAACCGCGATCTCTGCAAGCACGAGGCTCAGCAATACACTCGTGACGAGCAGCACCGGACGCCCAACCAACAATAGTCGGTGTACCCTGTCGGGTCCGTCGGAGTGAGACATCGCTGTCATGTCAGGGCTACGAACCGCAATCCGAAATAGCTAAGGGTGCGTCCCCTGCGGCGTCGGCGCCTGGGCCACGTCCTCCGGCTCAGATCCCAAAAAGATAGCGCGACCACCCCTCCAGCAGGCGGTAGATGAGCAAGAGGCAGATGAGCAAGGCCAGCAGCACGGCCACGAGGCCTCCGCCGACCAGGACCAACCGTCGGTGGAGATGGCTCATCTGCTCCTGTTGCGCGACAGCGCGTTGCTGCAGCTCGAGCGAGCGCTCCGTCACGCGCCGACACTCGGCCAGCTGCTCGCGCTGAGCATCGCGGATGTCGCGCAAGAGCTGCCTGATTTCGTCGTCACTGTCCATTCTTCGAAGTCCTGGCCTCGCCGATCACCGCGCATCCTAGCACGCTCGGCCCGCGAGTCCGCGCGCCTCGCGACTCATCCGACGTGGCACCGTCGAGTCCCGCGTGATAGCGTAGCGCCCCGAAGCATCTGCACAGGTAGGAGACGCCGGCTCGAGCGAGCCGGCGAATGAGGAGATCACGATGAGCCAGATGCCCGAGCTCAAGGCGCGTACCGAGGTTCGCGACGGCATGCGCATCACCTGGCACCAGCCGATTCCGGCGGAGGACGGCATCGTCCTCCGGGCGGACGTCTTCCGACCGATCGAGGACGGGCACTATCCCGTGATCCTGTCGTACGGCGTCTATGCGAAGGGGCTGGCGTTCCAGGAAGGGTATCCGCTGCAGTGGGAGAAGATGATCTCGGACTATCCGCAGATCCTCCAGGGCTCGACCAACAAATACCAGAACTGGGAGACCACCGATCCCGAGCGCTGGGTGCCGCACGGCTACGCGATCGTGCGCGTCGACTCGCGCGGCGCCGGTTGGTCGCCGGGGTTCATGGACCCGGGCTGCGCGAGGGAGACCGACGATCTCTATCAGTGCATCGAGTGGGCTGGGACTCAGTCCTGGAGCAACGGAAAAGTGGGAATGCTCGGGATCTCGTACTACGCGAGCAACCAGTGGCGCGTTGCGGGCAAGCATCCGCCCCACCTGGCCGCCATCATTCCGTGGGAAGGTCAGAACGACCGCTACCGCGACTCGGGTTTTCACGGCGGCATCCTGAGTCAGTTCCAGGAGCGCTGGGCGAAGCATCAGGTCGCCAACATCCAGTACGGGATGGGCCAGCGCGCCAAGAAGAACTCGAACACCGGGGAGTCGGTGGCGGGCCCCGTCACGCTCTCCGACGACGAGCTGGCCAAGAACCGCATCAACGTCTATGAGGAGCTGAAGAAGCATCCGCTCGACGATGAGTGGCACCGACAGCGCTCGGCCGACCTCGGGCTGGTGACGACGCCCCTGCTCACGTGCGCCAACTGGGGCGGGCAGGGAATCCACCCGCGCGGTAACTTCAACGGGTTCGTCGAGGCGCCCGCCGAGCAGAAGTGGCTCGAGGCCCACGGCGACTCGCACTGGTCCCACTTCTACAGCTCGTACGGCGTCGCGCTCCAGAAGCGGTTCTTCGACTACTTCCTGAAGGGACTCGACAACGGCTGGTCCAGGCAGCCGCGCGTTCAGCTCAACGTCCGCCACCCCGGAGAGAAGTTCGTGCTGCGCCACGAGAGCGAGTGGCCGCTGGCGCGGACCCAGTGGACCAAATTCTATCTGGATCCGTCTGACCTGGCGTTGAGCCCGAAGCCCGCCGCGGCGGCCGGCAAGCTCGAGTACGAGGCGCTGGGCAACGGCCTGACCTTCTCGATGACGGTCGATCGGGAGACCGAGATCACCGGCCCGATGGCCGCCAAGCTCTTCGTCTCGTCCTCGACGAAGGACGCCGACCTCTTCCTCATCGTCCGCGTCTTCGATCCGCAGGGCAGGGAAGTGACGTTCATGGGCTCGACCGACCCGAACACACCGATCGCCAACGGATGGTTGCGCGTCTCGCATCGACGGTTGGACCCGAAACGGAGCCTGCCGTACCGGCCCTACCATCCGCATGACCGGGTGGAGCCGCTCACGCCGGGAGCGGTCTACGAATGCGACGTGGAGATCGTGACCTCGTGCATCGTGGTACCAGCGGGCTGGCGGGTGGCGCTGACCGTCCGAGGCAAGGATTACGAATACGAGGGGGAAGTGAGCGAGTTCGGAAAGAAGTTCCACTACGGGACGCGCGGTACGGGCGGAATGACCCACGCCGATCCCGACGACCGGCCGGCGGACGTTTTCGGCGGGAAGGTGACGCTCTACGCAGGAGGCGGTCGGGATTCCTATCTCTTGCTGCCGATCATTTCAACACGATGAAGGCGATGATCCTGCCGGAGTTCGGAGCTCCGCTCCGGCTCGCGACCGTCCCGGTTCCGAAGATTGGTCCCAACGACGTCCTGCTCCGCGTGCGAGCCACCGGGGTCGGGCTCACCGTCGTCATCATGACCGCCGTCCCCGGCCGCGTGACGTCGTTCCCGCGCATTCCCGGGCACGAGGTCGCCGGCGTCGTCGTCGAGGTCGGTTCCGAGGTCACTCACGTCGGCGTCGGCGACCGCGTGACCTGCCACTTCTATCTCACCTGCGGCGTCTGCCGGTTCTGCCGGAGTGGTCGGGAGACGCTATGCCCGGCGTCGCCCGGCAACGTGGGAATGGCGTCCGACGGCGCCTACGCCGAGTACATGGCGATCCCGGCCCGGAACGTCACGCCGATCCCACAGGGCGTGAGCGACATCGACGCTGCGATCGCTGCGGACGCGATCGCGACGCCCTACCACGCCTGTCGCGAGGAGGCGCGCGTCGGTCCCGGCGATTCAGTGCTGATCGTGGGCGCCGGAGGTGGTGTCGGCATCCACGCCGTGCAGATGGCCAAGCTCTGTGGCGGGTGGGTGCTGGCGGCGGACATCACCGACGAGAAGCTCGCGGCGGCCAGAGACTGCGGCGCCGACGCTCTCGTCGATGTGCGCCGGGGCGACCTCGCCGCGCAAGTCGCGAAGCTCACCGACGGCCGCGGCGTGGACGCGGCGATCGACTTCGTCGCGTCGCGGGAGACGCTCGAGGGCTCGCTCAAGTCGCTGGCCCGCGCCGGCCGCCTTGTGATCATCGGCAGCCGCCCCACCGCCGTCTTCGGCGCGGACTCGAGCTTCACGGTCGATCCGCGGCACGTGCTCGGCTCCATGCTCGAGATACACGGCTCGCGCTACGTCACCCTGACCGAGATTGCGCAGACCCTGGAGATCCTGCGGCAACAGCGCATCCGCGCGATCGTGAGCCGGACCTTCCCGCTCGAAGGGGCGGAAGAAGCGCACGAGCTGATCCGCAAGAACGCGCTGGTCGGCCGGGCCGCGCTCGTGCTGGAATCCTGACGCGGGCATCGCGGGTCAGGGGGAACGCCCGACGCCTGACCGCTGGCGATAGGCAGTGATCTCGCGCTCCAGATCGGCCAGTTCCTCGCAGGGGAGCAGGCAGATTCTGCGAAGAGCCGCCAGGTGCTCTTCCGCCTTTGCCAGGTTCCCCACCATCAGGTACGCCTCGCCCATGTATTCGTGGGCGCCGCGGTGGCGGGGGTTGAGCTCGAGCGCGCGCGTGTAGTGCTCGAACGCCGCCGCGAGCTGCCCGAGATTCCGGTGAGCGAAACCGAGGTAGTTCTGAAGGTCGGCGTTCTCTGGATCGCGCAACGCTGCCCGACCGAAGCGTGTGGCCGCCTCGCGCCAGTCTTTACGCTCCAGCGCCAGCTTGCCGGCCGCATAGTCCGGGTCGCTCGCGACCGCGTCGGGTCGAGTCTCCGACGGCTCAGCGAAGGACGGTCGCGGGATGCCGATGGCGACGGCCATCGTCAACGCGGCGACCCACCGCCGCCAGCGCCGTCTGCGCCGCAGGCCAGCCGGCGCGGGTGGAGCTCCAGGACTCAACGCTGCCCGAGAAAGGCCTTCGCTCGCGCGATTTCCGGTCGTGTGGTATCGGCCTTGGCGGCCAACGCGACGAGCTTCTCGAAATACCCAGCGGCCTTCTGGCGGTCGCCGGCCACTTCGGCGGAGCGCGCGGCGCCGTAGAGGCCGCGATAGCGGTTCGGGTTTTCCTTGAGCGCGGCCTCGAACTCGCGTTGCGCGGCCCCGGCCTGCCCCATCTGGAGCAGGAGCTCACCGAGCAGCTCGCGCATCGGACAGAGCCGGTTCTCCATCGCCACGTGCTTGACGCTGCCGTCCTCACCGTCGGCCGCGGCACGCATGAGCTTCACGGCCTCTTCGCGCTTGCCCTCCGCGAGGGCCGCCCAGGCGGAGACGGCGAGCATCTGCTCCTCGGTACGGTCGGCCCAGTAGGCCTGGCTCGATTTCTCCAGCGCTGTTCGCAGCTCCTGCATCGCTTGAATCTCGCGTTTCGCGCCCGCCAGATCGCCGCTACGCGCCATGCCGAGCCCCCGCGTGAAGCGGACCAGCGAATCGGCCTGCGGCCGCCCGGTGGACATAACCGGCAGTGCAGCCGCGCCGGCCCAGTCGCCACGCTCGAGCGCGTAGCGTGCCGGGATCGCCGCGACCGCCGTGAACCCAGCGATGTTCGGGTACTCCTGCCGCGGCAGCCCGGCGATGGCGTCGACCAGCGCCTTGGCCTTGGCATCCTGCGCGAGCTGGAGGTGGGCGTACACCGTGAAGTCGGTCGCGTGGTAGTAATCCGGCTGGATCTCGAGCGCCGATCGGTTCGAGGCGATGGACTCTTCCCACATCCCGACCATGGAGTAGATGTGCGACGGCATGTGCCGGCCATGGGGCGCCGCCGGTGCGATCCGCGAGTAGAGCGCCGCGATCCTGATCCCCTTGTCGGCGAGCGGCGGGTAGTCGTAGGCGTGGACCAGATAGTGCGCCACTCCCGGGTGGTCGGGGTTCTGCTTGAAGAGCCGCTCGAGGATCTCCGCGGATTTGAGCTGGTTCGAGTAGGTCTTGTCGTTCTTCGGCGCGGAGGCCTGCAGGGTCAGCGCGTAGTACGTCCAGGCCTCGAAGTCGTCCGGATAGCGCTGCGTCATCTGCTCCATCGCCTTGGTGTAGGCGGCCAGTCGGGCGTTCAGCGGCACCTTGTCGTGGTCGCGGTAGTAGACGCCGATCGCCTCGATCCAGTCGCGCTCACGCTGGGTCTTGGCCCCGACCGCGCGCGCCTTCTCCAGAGCCTCGGACGCCGCGGTGATGTCTTTCAGCGACGGCGCCCCCGCCAGAGAGTTCCCGAGGTAATTGACCGCGAGCCCCCAGTACGCCATGGCGCAGCTCGCATCCTGCTGGATGACCGCGTCGAAGGCCTTGCGCGCTTCCGTGAACCAGTACGAGTGCAGCATCGCCACGCCGCGCTCGAACTGGGTCTGCACTCGCGAATCGCAGGACGTCGGGAACGGGACCTTGCCGAGCTTGTCGGCCTGGGCGAGCGCCGACGCGGGCAGCGCGCCAGCGCACGGCAGAGCGAAGAAGACCGCGAGCAGCACCGGCTTGATTCTCATGAGCCCCTCCTTGTGGAGCGCTCGTTGGCCTCGGGCAGTATTCGAGGTCGAACACGGGTCAACATTGGAGTTTCGGTCGCGATGTGTCCAATGCATTTCTGTTCGTATAATCCATGCGCCAGGTGCATTGAGCGTGGACCTGCGACACTTGCGCGCCTTCGTGACCATCGTCGACGCCGGCGGCTTCGCGCGGGCGGTCGGGCGACTGAACCTCAGCCAGCCGGCGCTGTCGAGGCAGATCCGCGCGCTCGAGGGCGAGCTGGGAGTGCAGCTGTTCGACCGCATCGGACGCCGCGTCTAGCTGACCTCCGAGGGCGAAGATCTGCTCCGGCGCACCCGCCGACTGCTGACGGACGCTGACTCGCTCGGCGACCGGGCGCGGACCCTCAAGGGTGGCCGGACCGGGATGCTCCGGGTGGGCGCCACGCCGCAGGCGATGGAGACTCTGCTCGCCGGTTTCCTCCGGCGCTATCGGCGGCGGCACCCGGGTGTCGAGGTGCACCTCGTCGAGGACGGCGGCGTCCGGCTGCCCACCCGCCTCGAGCAGGGCGACGTTCACCTCGCGCTCATGCCCGGGGGCGATGCGCGATTCCGCTGGCGCCTGCTGGGACCTCTCTACGTCCTGGCCGTGCTGCCGAAATCGCACCGGCTGAGCCGCCGCGCGACGCTGGAGGTCGAGGAACTGGTCGAGGCCCCGCTGCTCCTGCCGCGGCGCGACTTCGGCTCACGCGAATGGTTCGATGCGGCCTGCCAGATCGCCCACATGCGGCCGCGCGTGCTCCTGGAGAGCGGTGCACCGCCCACGCTGGTGGCTCTGGCCCAGGCGGGCTATGGCATCGCGATCATTCCGTCCAACGCGCGAGTTCCGCGCGGCATGCGGGCCGTGCCAATCGTCCAGCGCGGGACACCGCTAGGCAGGTGGGCGAGCATCGCGTGGGATCCGCGGCGATTTCTCGCGCCGTACGCCGAGCAATTCGCTGAGGAGCTGGTGGCGTACTCGCGGCGCGCCCATCCAAGGCCCGACCTTAGCCGGGGCGTCCCGCCCTTGCCCCGGCCGAAAGAGCCGGCGTCGCCTCAGTGACCTCGGCCGGCGCGGAGCACCCGACCCGGAAGCGCTCCGGTGTGCTTGCCGTGCTCCAGCACGGCCTGGCCGCCGACGATGACGTGGTGGACGCCTTCGGCGCCCTGGACACGCCGGGGCGTGCCGGACGGCCCGTCGTGAGTGACCTCGTCTTCTTTCACCCCGATGCTCGAGAGATCGAACACCATGAGGTCGGCCGCCAGACCTTCGCGGACTAACCCACGGTCGCGCAGCCCCATGATGCGGGCGGGCTGAAAGGTAAGCCGGCGAATCGCGTCTTCGAGGCTCAACAGCTCGCGGTCGCGGACCCATTGACCCAGGACGTAGCTCGACTCGCCAGCGGTGCAGAAGTTGGTGTTGAGGTGCGCGCCCGCGTCCGACTGCGAGGGGAGCGCGTGGCCGGCCTTCACCATCTCGGCGATCTGGACTTCTTCCTCGGCTGACCGTGTCATCAGCTGGAACTCGGTGTCGAGCCCTTCCTCGAGCGCCAGGTCGAGCATCACGTCGGCGACGTGCCTGCCCTGCTGCTCGGCGAGATCCATGAGGTTTCGATCCACGAGCGCCTGGTTCTTGGCCAGGCTCACCTTGCGAACGAAGATCGAGCGCCAGGGCACGAGCCGACCGGGCACGCCCGGCCGCCGCCGCTGGGGCTTCAGCGCCTGCTCGCGCATCCGCGCGCGCCGCTCCGGGTCGGCGAGGGCCGCCAGCCGCTCCGGGACGCGCATGTGCATCACGACGTCCCAGACGTCGAGGTTGTGGAAGAAGGTCGTCTTCTTCATGGTGAATCGCGGATTGAAGGGAATCGCCCGCAGGAGGTTATACATCTGCGCGCCCTCCCGCGCAGCCTTCTCCACGTAGGGACGCGCGTTGGCGTCGAAGCTCAGGAAGAACACGGGCCGGCCGCTCGTCACCGCCACGTCGCGCAGATGGTCCAGATCGGTGGTACTGGGCTTGCCCGCTCCCTTCGGCAGGATCTCGATGATGCCTCGGTTGAATTCCCCGAGCGTCCGTCCGAGGGCCACGCGCTCTTCGTCGGCGGCCAGGCGTGTCGGCACGGGTTGGCCGGCCGGGCCGGCGTGAGTCGGCGAGTCCGTGGTGCTCCAACCCCAGGCGCCGGCCTCGAGCGACTCCCGCAGCAACCGCTGCATGTGGGCGATCTCGTCCGGCGTCGCGGCGCGGTCCCACGCCGCCTGGTCCATCGCCGAGAGGCGCAGGGGATTGTGACCGACCAGCGGCATCAGGTTCAGGCCGAGCCCGTGGTCGATCGCGTCCAGATATTCTCCGAACGTCTCCCAGTTCCAGGGGAGGACGGACGCCAGCGACCGCACCGGCAGGTCCTCGACACAGCAGAACGTCGCGAGCATCGTCTCGCGATGCTCAGGCCGGAGCGGGGCGAGCGTGAGCCCGCAGTTGCCCATGAGGACGGTCGTCACCCCGTGCCAGACCGAGGAGGTGCAGAGCTTGTCCCAGAAGGGCTGAGCGTCGTAGTGGGTGTGCGTGTCGATGACGCCGGGCGCCACGAAGAGCCCGTCGGCGTCGATCGTCGCGGCCGCCGCGCCACGGATCTTGCCAATCTCGACGATCGTGCCGTCCTTGACGGCAACATCGGCGCGATAACGGGAGAAGCCGGAGCCGTCGACGACCATACCGTTCTTGATCACCAGGTCGTAAGCCATCAGTTCCCTCCGGGGCTCTCCACGCTCACGGGCTGGAGATTGGAGAATCGGGCGCAATTGTCCCACAGAACCTTGCGCTCCGGACTCTCTCATTGGCTCAGGGCAACGGCAACAGTGGCTTCTGGCCGGGATGGAGCTGCTGATCGACCGTATTGAGGATGAGAGCCGTCATCGAGTAGTTCGCCATCAAGGCCGCCAGCTCGAGGACTCCGCGCCGGCCGAAGGCCGAGACGGCTCGCGCGAACGTCTGCGAACGGACCTTCTTCCAGCGAAAGAGCTCCCGGCCGAAGTTGATGATCAGCGCCTCTTTCTTTCCCAATCGGGCAGCGGGCTTCCGGCGCCTGATGACGTCGATGATCTTCGGGTCGAGGCCTTCCTTGAGGGCGGCCGGCTCGTGCGTCGTCCACTCGAACTGGTTGTCCAGCTCCCGCGCCGTCACGAGAATCGCCAGCTCGGTCAGGCGCCGATCGAGCGCGGTCTCGAAACGGAGGTACTGGTTGGCCGCCCTCAGGAACTCGGCGAGGACAGGAGAATGAAGCCAGATGCCGCTCGGCCCGCGCAGCCCGACGAGCGTCCGGCTCTGCGGACCGACCGCTGCATCGTAGAGCCGCTTCCCCTGCTCGTCCAGACCGTCACGCGCCAGGAGCGGGAGACGCGACAAAGAGTCGGGGTGAACGTCCTTCGGGAGCCGGACTACTTGTTCCACCACTTCCAGCTCTCCTCCTGCGAGGTGCTCGGAATCCGGTCGACGATCGCGTTCACTAGCCGGTTCCCCTGACGCTCGACCTTCATCACGTACACGTCGGTGATCACCTGCTGGTAGCGGTCGAATCGGATCGGGCCTCGCGGCGGCTGGATCTTCGTCGCGGCGTTCCGAATCGCGTCCCGGAAGGCCGCCTTATCGCTCACCTCGCCCTTCAGCGTCTCGACAGCCGCGCCGATGAGTTGGGCCGACACGTAGCCCAGCTCGACGTAGCGGGTCGGCCAGGCGTTGTACCGCGCCTCGTACTCCCGCACGAACGTCCGACTCTCCGGAGTGTCCAGGGCGGCGCTGTAGTGCCCGACGGTGATGATCCCGAGCGCGGAGTCGCCCAGCGTGGGAAGCAGGACGTCGTCCGTGAGCGTGTTGTACGCGAGCAGCGGCAGCTTTCCGGCCAGGCCGTACTCCTTGTAGGCCTTGACGAAGCGGATCGAGTCGGTTCCGGCGAACCAGGCGTAGACCGCGTCGGCCGTGAGCCCGGCCACCTGGGCCATGTAAGGGGCGAAATCGGGGGTGTTCAGGGGCGCGTAGATCTCCTTCACGATCTCCCCGCCGGCCGCCCTGAACGCGGCGTTGAACGCTTCCACCGAGTGGCGGCCGGCCACGAAGTCGGACGCCATGATGACGATCTTCCGATAGGGGGTCTTCTTGAAGACCCAGGTGCCCATGGCAAAGTTTCCCTGGTCCGTGGTCTCGACCACGCGAAAAAGCCACGGGCTCGCCTTGCCCGGCGCGGTGAGGTCCCGCGTGAAGGCCACCGGCACGATCAGCGGGATGCTTTGCCCGTGCACGTAGTCACGGATGGCCAGCGCGACGCCGCTGTGGACCGGGCCCACCAGCACGTCCACCCGGTCCCGCTCCACCAGCTTACGCGTCTTCGTGAGGCCCACGTCGGGCTTGGCCTCGTCGTCCTCCTTGATGAGCTGGATCTCTCGCCCGCCCGCTTTGTTCCCGTTCTTGGCGAAGTAGAACTCGACGCCCTTACTCGTCTCCTGGCCATTGATCGCGATCACGCCGGTGTAGGGGAGCAGGAGGCCGACCTTGATCGGCGGCCGCGGCGCCTGCCCCGAGGAGGTCGCGAAGAAGCACAGCAGGCACGAAACAGTCAGCGGGATCGCCGCAATCAGCCGCATGCTCAGCGCTTGTGCACGTACTTCGTGAGTCTTTTCCCGCCGGCCTCAGCGAGATAGATGTCGCCGACGGAGTCGACCCAGAGCCCGTGGCCCGAGGGCGAGTCGAAGCGCGCGAGCACCTTGCCGTTTCGATCCAGGATGCTGATCGACGGGCGCAGCTCGCTGACGTAGGCGATCTGGCGCGCGTTGAAGTAGATGTCGGTGGGACGCTGGATGTCCCGCCACTGCGAGACGAACTTACCCTCGCCCGTGAACACCTGGATGCGGCTGTTCTCCCGGTCGCAGACGTAGACGTACCCTTCTGGACCGACCCACAGGCTGTGAGGTAGATGGAACTCGCCAGGCTCTTGCTTGCCGGGCGTCCCCCAGGACGAGAGCAGGCTGCCGTCCTTCGAGAAGCGATGCACCCGGCTGTTGCGGTAGCCGTCCGAAACGTAGAGATCCCCTGACGGCGCCACGACCATCTCGGTGGGCTTGTTGAACGGCCCGGCCGAACGCGGCGGCAGCTCGATGTCCTTGGTCGCCCCCGTGTCCGATGCCTTGCCGCGAGTGCCCAGGATCATCAGCGGCTTGCCGTCCAGCGTGAACTTCAGCGCGACGTGGTCCTCCCGGTCGGTGAGGTAGATCACGTCGTTGATGATGGCAATACCGTGAGGGTCTGTGATGGCGCTGCTGCCCCAGGAGCTCAGGTAGTTGCCGTCGCGGTCGAACACGATGATCGGTGGATCCTTGCGCTGGAAGGCATAGACACGATCCTGCGAGTCCGTCGCTACCGCACTGACCGGACCAAACGTCCAGCCGGCGGGCAGCTTCGCCCACGTCTCGATCACCTCGTACTCGTAGCTCCCGGTGCCGACGGTCGTCATGGACGCCTCCCTTGAAACGTGGCGATCGCGGCGATCGTGCGCCCTTCGGCCGGCGCGCGCAAGCCTCCCGGTCGGGGTATGATTCGTGCGCCACGAATCCAGGGACGCGGACAAGGAGGCCTCGATGCCGGGCGACACGGACCTGTTCGAGATCATGCAGACCATGCGGGCCATGCGCCGGTTGAAGCCCGATCCGGTGCCCGACGAGCTGATCCGGAAGATCCTGCAGGCTGGCGCGTGCGCTCCGAACGGTGGCAATACCCAGCGCTGGCGGTTCCTGGTCATCAAGGATCCGAAGATCAAGCAGGCGGTGCAGGTCTACTACAAGCGCGCCTTCGACGAGGTGATCGGACCGCGATACCTCAAGAGCGCGCCTCCGCCCGGCGTCAGTCGCGAGCAATACAACCGGCAGCACGCGGCGGTGGAGTATCTGACCAACCACTTCCACGAAGCGCCCGTGTGGATCGTCGCGTGCCTCGAGGAGGGGACGGCGGTCCCGACGCGCGGGTCCGGGGCCTCCATCTATCCCGCCGTGCAGAACATGCTGCTGGCAGCCCGGGCCCTCGGGCTCGGCGCTACGCTGACAACCCGGCACCTCCTGTACGAAAAGGAGGCCGAGGCCGCTCTTGGCCTGCCGCCTGGCGTTCATTCGTACGCGATTCTTCCCATCGGATACCCCATGGGGAAATTCGGGCCGGTGGGCCGCGGGCCGCTAGCGGAGATCGTGTACCAGGACCGCTGGGGCAACCCATACCGCGGCGTTTAGTTCCATGGGGGCCTCGAAGGCCCCCCAATCCCCTCGTTAAAAAGGAGCAGGTCATGGCGAGAGTCGCACCGATCACCGGCAAGTCCGACGTTCCCGCTGAGCACCACGCCGTCGTTGACGGAGTGCTGAAGGTCTTCGGACAAGTGCGCGGGCCGTTCAGCATGCTGCTGCACAGCCCTAAGCTGGCCGAGCGAATGCTCAGCATCGGCAACTTCTATCGTGACGAGAGCATCGTCGAGCCCAAGCTCCGCTCGCTCGCCATCCTGGTCGCCGCGCGGGAGCGGCAGGGCGCGTACGTCTGGGCGGCCCAGGTCAATGCGGCTCGTCGCGGCGGTGTTCGCGAGGAGGCCATCGACCTGATCCGCAAGAAGGCCGATCTCGGCAAGTTTCCCGTCGAGGAGCGCGAGATTGTGGCATACGCCGAGCAACTGATGCGCACGAACCGTGTCGACCAGGCGGCCTTCGACGCGCTCGCCAAGCGTTACAGCGTGCAGTGGCTGGTCGAGCTGACGGCGGTCACCAACTACTACGGTCTCCTGTGCGGGATCGTCAGCGCGTTCGAGGTGCCGGCGCCGCCCGACGGCGACAAGCTACCGGTGTAGCGCCGAGGAGAAG
>JAHFDK010000084.1:14268-21643 GCA_023249095.1 Candidatus Rokuibacteriota bacterium
TGGCTGGTCGAGCTGACGGCGGTCACCAACTACTACGGTCTCCTGTGCGGGATCGTCAGCGCGTTCGAGGTGCCGGCGCCGCCCGACGGCGACAAGCTACCGGTGTAGCGCCGAGGAGAAGCTGCTCTCTTGACTCCGCGATGGACATGCGCTTCTGGCGGGAGCAAGCGGAGGCGATCATGGGTGCACTTGCGTGAGGAACTGCCGTGGCGTCATGACCCGGAGCGGCAGCCGGGCGCGCCGATCCATCCAGCGTCCGAAGTCCGCCACGTCGCCCCTCACGAAGTGGGTGGCGTGGGCGACGATCGCCGCCGCCAGGAGTGGCCGATCCTTCGAAGACAGCTCCGGAGGCGTCAGCCGCTCGACGTCGGCCGGCGCAGGCTCTCTGACGACTCGGACCGCGGCAAGGCTCCTCCGCATGGTGGCCAGCGACGCCGGTCGCTTCGCCTCGAGATTCCGGTCGGCCTCGACAATCGCAAGGGGCGAGGTCAGGAGCGTGACGCGGCCAGCCGCTCCCAGCTCGATCAGAAGCGCCGGGAGTCCGTCCGGGCTGTACGCGGCGGTGAAGAGAACGTTGGCGTCGAGGAAGACACGGAGGTCAGCCACGCCCGCGACGGCGCCGCGCGCTCACGCGGGCTGGCGCGATCCGCCCCGACCAGGCGCTCGATCTCCGCGTCGGCATAGAGCGAGACTGGGGTCACCGCAGCGGGATCCAGGACGATCTTCCCGGCCTCCTCCCGCAGCAGCAGGACCGAGCCTGGGGCGAGCCGCAGGCGTGCGCGCACGGGTTTGGGCAAGGTAATCTGGCCCCTCGGAGAGACGATCAGGGTCGTCGTCCTGCCAGGCGTGCGGGAAGCCATCAGTCCACCTCCAGGCTCATATTAGCGGAATTTCTGAAATTCCGCCGGCAGGCGTTGCCGTGCCTGTGGTGACTCCGGCATGAAGTGTCTCCGGTGCCAGCACGAGAACCCACCGCAGTCGCGCTTCTGCTTCGAGTGCGGCGCCCGCCTCGCACCGAGCTGCTCCAGTTGCGGCGCAGAACTCCCCGCCGGGGTCAAGTTCTGCAATCAGTGCGGGCAGGCCGCGGCGGGCCAGGCTCTCGCCAAACCTCGCCTCGTGTCACCAGAGACCTAGCTCCGAGGCTACTTCGAGCTCGAAAGGCCGATCGTCCCGCGGCGTCGCCCTCTTTGGCCCTCCTGCGTGGTGGAGTCAGTCGGTGTAGAAGTGAGGACGAAGGCCCTCGTCGGCGACGAAACGAGCGGCCTGGCGTAAGATAGCGCGACAGGTTCCCGTGTCCAGTTCCGAATGAGCCGGAACCGTGAGAGTCTGAAGCGTCCCGTCCGACAGCACGCGCCGCAGCTTGATGTGGCTACCGCGCTGGGAGTGCACCGAGAATCCGAACTGACCGAGGATGCGAACGACCTCCGCGCCGGCGAGGCGCCGGAGCCTAGGCATGCGTCGTCGGTTGTAGCTCCATCGTGACGACTACGGTCGGGCTCGCCGCGAGCCCCAGGGTCGCGAGGTCCTCGCCGTCGAGGTGCAGAGTCACGGCCTCCTGCAGGTTCCGCGTGACCTCGTCCAGCGTGCGCCCCTGGGTCACGACCGGGATCTCGAGACACTCGGCCACGTAGCCTGACTGCTCACCAGGACGAATCACCGCCTTGATCGTGTGTTGAAGCATGCGCATCCCCCTGACGACCCTCAGTATAGCGCGACCGGGTTGACCTCCCTCGAGCGGAACCTACAGCGGAGAATCGGGCCACCCCCGCGCAATCGATTGTTCGACTGTGTCACCAAAGGTGTAACCAACGGCGCGGAATCCGGTCCGGTGTGACCGTCAGCGGAATCGAAGCGCCACCAGTGATGTCGGTGACGCCAACCGATCCTTGATCCTCTCCCCGCCACGAGCTAAGCTCTCGCACCGGCCGTTCAGCCCTCCACCCACCCGGCGCAAGACGGAGGCCCGGTATGCGGTGTCCCCGGTGTCAGCACGACAACCCCGCCGGCTGAGAGCGCGGGGGAGCTGCTGGAGGCGCTCCTCGGCGACGATCCCGGGCCTGGCGCCGCTCAAGGGCCTCCTCGTCAGGCGCGGGAACCCGTTCTTCCTGGAGGAAACGGTCCGGACGCTGGTGGAGACGAAGGCGCTGGCGGGGGAGCGAGGCCGGTATCGGCTGACGCAACCGGTCCAGGCGATCCAGGTCCCACCCACGGTCCAGGCGATGCTGGCGGCACGCATCGACCGGCTCCCGCCGGAGGACAAACGGCTGCTACAGACGTCTTCTGTTGTCGGCAAGGACGTGCCGTTCGCGCTGCTCCAGGCGATCGCCGAGCTACCGGACGAAGCGCTCCGTCGCGGACTCGACCGCCTGCAGGCCGCCGAGTTCCTCTACGGAACCGGGCTCTATCCGGATCTGGAGTATTCGTTCAAGCACGCGCTCACGCACGAGGTCACGTACGGCGGCCTCTTGCAGGAGCGTCGGCGCGAGCTGCACGCGCGGATCGTCGACGCGATCGAGACGCTCCACCGGGATCGCCTCGGCGAGCACACAGAACGGCTCGCCCATCACGCCGTCCGGGGCGAGCTGCGGGAGAAGGCGGTGCACTATCTCCGCCAGGTCGGGCTCAAGGCGGCCGCGCGGTCGGCGCCCCAGGACGCCCGGGTCTGGCTCGAGCAGGCGCTCGGCGTCCTCGAGGCGGTGCCGGAGAGCCAGGCTACACTGGAGCAGGCCTTCGAGATCCGCCTCGAGCTGCGGCCGGTGCTGACCCAGCTCGGTGAAATCCGCCAAGCGCTGAAGCGCCTGCGCCAGGCCGAGGCTCTGGCCGAGGGGTTGAACGACGACCGCCGGCGAGGCCGCGTCTGCGCGATCGTGACGACCGTCCTCAACGATCTCGGCGAGCTGGACGAGGCGCTCGTGACCGGCACCCGCGCGCTGGAGATCGCCCGGCGGCTCGGGGACTTGAGACTGCGCATCCTCACCACGACCTATCTCGACGAGGCGCATTGGAACCGAGGCGAGTATGAGCGGGTGGTCGAGTTGGCCACCGACAACCTCGCAGCCCTGCCCGTCGACTGGGTCCATGAGTATCTCGGAGCTGCCGCACCCCCATCGGTCTTGGATCGCGCCTTGCTGGTCATTAGCCTGGCGCAGCTGGGCCGATTCGCCGAGGCGGCCGAGCACGCAGCCAAGGCGATCCGGCTCGCCGAGCCGACGCAGCATGCGTTCACCGTCGGCATCGCCTACTTCTCCGCGGGCACCCTTCATCCCCTCAAGGGCGACTGGGTGAAGGCGCGCTCTCTGATCGAGCACTGGATCGAGGTGGTCCGGACCGGGAACGTCGTCCTCTATCTTCCCTCTGCGGTCGCGGCGTCCGCCTGGGTGCTAGCGCAGCTCGGCGAGGCGAGCGAGGCGCTGAACCGGCTCCGGGAAGGCGAGCAGCTCGTCGAGCGTTTGGCCGCGCGGGGAGTCGTCTTCCAGCGTGACTGGAACTATCACGCGCTGGGTCGCGCCTGTCTGCTGCTCGGCCGGCTCGACGAGGCGCGGCGCCTGGGCGACCGCGCGGTCGAATCCCTTCCGTCTCAACCCGGGCCCGCGGCTCATGCGCTGCACCTGCTCGGCGACATCGCGACCCATCCCGACCGGTTCGATGCCGAGAGCGCCGAGACCCACTACCGCCAGGCGCTGGCACTCGCCGAGCCGCGTGGCATGCGCCCCGTCGTCGCCCACTGCCACCTCGGCCTCAGCAAGCTCTACCAGCGCACGGGCAGCCGCGAGCTAGCCCGCGAGCACCTCGCCACCGCGACGACGATGTACCGCGAGATGGACATGCGCTACTGGCTCGAGCAGGCGGAGGCGGAGATGGCCGAAGGAACACGGTAACGGGGTGACTCGCCGTGGACGCCGCTTCTCCTCTCTCATGAGGTATGATTGGAACTACTCAGTCCTCATCAACGGAGGCCGGCAAGGTGAAGCTCAAGACGGTTCCAGCCCTGGAAGCTCGGACGCAGTTCGGCCAGATCATGAAGGAGGTCCAGGGCGGCCAGGTCCGTGTCCTGGTCGAAAAGTCCGGGGTCCCGATGGTCGGGATCATCAGCGCGCAGGAGTTCCAGCGGGTGATCGCCGAGCGCGAAGCCAGGTTCGAGGTCGTGGACCGGATCCGCCGCCGGCTCCCGTCCATCCCGGACAGCGAGGTCCAGCACGACGTACGGGAGGCCCTGAGCCGGGCCCGCCGCCGGCGGCGTGCTTAAGGCGCTGCCTGACACGAACCAGCTCGTCAGCAGCCTTCTGAGCACTCGGGGCTTACAGCGGCAGCTCATCGACGCCTGGCGTGGCCGGGCCTTCGTGCTCCTTCTGGTCACGCGCCAAGTCGAGGAGATAGCGGACGTGCTGAGCCGTCCGAAGATCGCGAAGAAGTATCGCATCGTGCCTGCCGATCGCGACGTGTTCCTCCAGCTCCTGAGGGCCGAAGCCGTCCTGCTTCCGCACGAACCGGCTCCCGGCGTCTGCCGTGACCCCGACGACGACTACCTTCTCGGTTGCGCGGCAGCGGGCGGCGCCGACTACCTCGTGACCGGCGACGACGATCTGCTGGCTGTCAGACAGTACCGCGACGTCGCCATCGTGGATGCGCGCACCTTCCTCGCCGTGCTCTCGGCTGAGCAAGGGTGACCGCTGGCGCTACCGTGCCCCACCAGCGGCGATGGAAGGTGCCTGACCCGATGCAATGCCCCCGGTGCTCAGCCGAAAACGACAATGCCGCCCGGTTCTGCGAGGACTGCGGGGCCCGCCTCGAGGCCACCTGCCCCGGCTGTGGCCAGCCCACGACCCCGGGAAAGAAGTTCTGCCGCTCCTGCGGGGCCGCGATCACCGCCGAGCCCGCGCGCCGTACCTCCCCCGAGACCTACACGCCGAAGCATCTGGCCGAAAAGATCCTCGCCTCGAAGGGCGCGCTCGAGGGGGAGCGGAAACAGATCACGGTCCTCTTCGCCGACCTCAAGGGCTCGATGGAGCTGCTCGCCGACCGCGATCCCGAGGAGGCGCGTAAGCTCCTTGACCCCGTGCTCGAGCGGATGATGGACGCCGTGCACCGCTACGAGGGCACCGTGAACCAGGTGATGGGCGATGGGATCATGGCGCTGTTCGGCGCGCCGCTCGCGCACGAGGACCACGCGGTGCGCGCCTGCTACGCGGCGCTGCGGATGCAGGAGAGCGTGAAGAAGTACGCGGACGAGGTGCGACGCTCTCACGCGGCCGTGGTCAAGATCCGCGTCGGGCTGAACTCCGGGGAGGTCGTCGTGCGCGCCATCGGCAGCGATCTGCCCATGGACTACACCGCCGTCGGCCAGACGACACATCTGGCCGCGCGGATGGAGCAGCTCGCCGATCCCGGCGCGATCGTGATCAGGCCCGATACGCTGGCGCTGGCCGAGGGCTACGTCGAGGTGAAGTCGCTGGGTCCGGTGCCAGTGAAGGGGCTCGCCGACGCGGTGGAGGTCTACGAGGTGACGGGGGCGGGCCCGGCACGGACCCGCTTGCAGGCGGCCGCTCGGCGCGGGCTGACGCGGTTCGTCGGCCGCTACGCCGAGCTGGAGCAGCTCCGCCGCGCCCAGCAGCTCGCCGGCGACCGCCGCCACCTGCCCGTGCCCGTCGCCGAAGCCCTTGTGCCGGGCCCTCGGGTTCGCGCGTCCTCCCTCCTGGGGCTGCTTGACCCCTCTCATTCCGCCGCGCTAAGGTCACGCCACGTCCACCGAGGCCGAGCTTGCCGAGGTTCGAGCGTGACCGACCGTCTACCCTTCTGCCAGCTCCAGGACCTCGCGCATGGCGCCGCCAACCCTCGTCATCAGGGCGGGAGACAGGCGAGTCAGTGGCCCTCGGACGAGGCGGCGATTATCGATGGCCCGAAGTTGGTCGACGAGCAGATCGGACGCCTGCCGCAGCCCTCGGGAAGCCGGGACCCGGATGCGAAGGGGCTCGGCGTCGGCGATCAGGCTCGTGGTGAGGGGAATGACCAGGGTGGACGGGTGGCTGGCGTCGAGCAGCGCCTGCGCCTGGACGACGAGGACGGGTCGGGTCTTGCCTGGCTCAGTTCCCCGACGGGGATCGAGGCTGGCCAGCCACACCTCACCCCGACTAAGCATCCGGGGCCCGCTCGATGGCAGCGAACTCGGCGTTGACCTTCATGCTCTCGCCGCGGACCCTCCGCGACGCGTCGGCGAGCCGCCGGGCCCGGAGCCGGGCCTGCGTCTCCCGATTCATGCGTTCCACGGCACGACGGATGTACGCCGCGCGCGACAGCTTCAGCGCGACCGCGCAGCGGTTGCTCGCCTCCAGCAGGTCATCAGGCAGCTTGAGAGAGATGGCGCTCATCGGTATGCCCCCTGAGCATCTGGATCGAGTATGCAATCATGATATACACGTGTCGGCGATGGTCAACCACAAGAAGCGAGACGCGCGAGGGCTCTGATGCGCTGCCCGGGCTGCCAGCACGAGAATCCTGCCGGATCCAACTTTTGCCTGGGCTGCGGCGCCCGGCTCGCCCTGGCCTGCGCGGGCTGCGGCGCCGACCTTCCCGCCGAGGCACGCTTCTGCAACAAGTGCGGGGCGCCGGTCGCCGCCCGGTCCGGTGGGCCGGCGCGCTTCGCGTCCCCAGGGACTTACACGCCCCGGCACCTCGCCGAGAAGATCCTGACGTCGAAGAGCGCGCTTGAGGGGGAGCGCAAGCAGGTCACGGTCCTCTTCGCCGACCTCAAGGGTTCCATGGAGCTGCTGGCCGATCGCGATCCCGAGGAAGCCCGCAAGCTGCTCGATCCCGTCCTCGAACGGATGATGGAAGCTGTTCACCGCTATGAGGGAACGGTCAACCAGGTCATGGGCGATGGGATCATGGCGCTCCCTCGCGAGCGGGGCAGATGTCCGCATCTGTGGTCATGACGGGAGAGCCGTGGAGCGTCGCCGCCAGGCCGCCGATGACGACGTATCGGACTGCGTGGCGCTCGAGCGCCGCGATAATCTCGGCGGGCTGGAAGCTAGTCTTGCCCACCCGTGGCCAGACCCCCGATGGGTCTCGCCGATGCGACGAAGGCAACCCAGCTCGTGAGTCTCTGCAGGCGCTCGTCGGGTGTGAGACTCAGGCACTCCTCGATGAGGCTCACGTCGTGGTCCTCGGGATCCTCGATCTGGCGACGCAAAGCGTCCTGGACCGCGGTCTTGTCGGCGCAGGGGTCCTGGGTCAAGGTGCCAGTGTAGCTCGCTTGCCCTAGTTGTGGCCAGAGCGTCACGGGACGCGTTACCCGCGTGCGCGGCGGAGGGCGATCGCCACGGCGACGAGCGCAACGGCCGCACCGGCGGCGGCGAACGCCGGAGCCCAGGGCAGATGC
>JAHFDK010000085.1:0-17606 GCA_023249095.1 Candidatus Rokuibacteriota bacterium
CGGCCGCGAGGTTGGCGGAGCCGATGGTCTGAGCCAGGCAGATACCGGGACGGTGAGACGCCCGGGCGTAGCCATCGGCCATGTAGGCCGCCGCCTTCTCGCCGTGGGTCACCACGCGGTGAATCCCCATGTCCTCCATCTCGGCCATGGCCGGAAGCATGATGGTCGGGACGAAGAAGACGTGCGTGGCGCCGTAGGCGTGCACCGCCTCGGCAAAATACCGATTGCCCGTCATGCGTGGCATGGTGACCTCCTGGCTGGGGGCCCCGAAATGGCCCCCAGACCCCCAGCGCTCGGAGCGCCCCGGGGAACCCGTGGCGCACCTCGATTGCCCATGAGCTACGCCTCGCGGAACGCGGGGGCGACGTGCTCGCCAAAGCGGCGGAGCGACGCCATGGCCTTGTCATGCGCGAGCCCGCCCCAGCTCGCCTGGCACATGACGTGACCGAGACCGACGTCACGCAGCGCCGCGATCTGCTCGGCGACGCGCCTGGGCGTTCCGTAGAGCGCGCCGGTCTCGAGGACGAAGCGCACACCGTCCGGATGGGAGACGGCGGGGTCCATCCACGGATTCATCGCCGCCGCGTTCACGTGGAAGTCAGGCGGGTTGTAGGCCTCGCGGACGTGGTGCATGTGCTGGCGATAGTGCAGCGTTGCCTCGTGGACGTCGTCTTCAGCCTGAGCCTCGCTATCGGCGACGTAGAGGAAGCGCCACACCGAGGCCTCACCGAGGAGACGGCGCTGCCTGGCCGCGTCGTGACCGCCGGCCTCGAGTCCCTCGCGGTAACGCGCGAGGCGCTCGGGAATCCTCGCGTTCGGCACGCGCGACATCATCACGGGGATGCCGGCGCGTCCGCACTCGACGAGTGACTCGACGGCGATCACGCTGCGCCAGATCGGCGGATGCGGCCGCTGCACGGGACGCGGTCGGACCGCCGGCAGCCGGACCGAGAAAAATTTTCCGTCGTGGACGAACGGCTCCTCGGTCCAGGCGTGCGTGAGCACCTCGACCGCTTCCTCCATCCGGTCACGGCTGTCGTCGCTCCGGAGACCGAAGCCGACGTACTCGTACTCGTTGTAGCTGGAGCCGCGTCCGATGCCGACCTCCAGCCGCCCGCGACTCAGGTTGTCGAGCACCGCGAGCTGGATGGCGAGGCGCACGGGATGGTGGAGCGCCATCTGGATGACGGCGAACCCGAGCCGCGCGTGCGAGGTGCGCGCCGCGAGCGCGCCGGCGAACGGAATCGGATCGGCGTAAGCGCACTCGCCGGTGAAGTTGTGTTCGGTGAGCCAGAGGTAGTCGAAACCCATCGCCTCGGCGAGCACGCCCTGCTCGAGCTGCTGATGGACACACGCGAGGTCGTCCGCGGCCGACGGCGACAGCGATAGGGTCATCCACCCGAACTTCATGGTGTCCGGCGTCAGCCCCTGACGGTCGTGTAGCCCGCCGGGATGTGGAATTCGAGGAAGCTGACACCGTCGCCCTCCGCGACGCGGAGCCCGTGCCGGTCCCCCATCGGGAAAACCGTGGCCTGCCCGCGTCCCACGACCGCGTCCTCGCCGTTGACGATGAAGCGCGTCCGGCCGGAGAGAAGGACGAACATGCTCTCCGCGTTGGGGTGCATGTGCAGCCCGGTCACCGTGTCACGCACGTACTCCACGATCATCGCGTGGGCGCGCTCAGAGTGTACGGCCTCGTGACCGACGAAGTAGATGCGGCGCTTCTTCTCCGCGGGGATGTCGTGCACGCCGGTCGTCGCCCGGGCCGCAGCGGTGAGGCCGGCCGAAAACCCGGCGCGCGCCGCCGGGTTTCCCGGCGGCGGTGTGAGCACGCTGACCAGCGTCGCTTCCGCATTGCTCGGATTCGAGACCGTGAATTCGGTCCCCTCCTGGATCGTGGCGAACGACTCCTCGGTCATCGCGTGCGACGCACCGAGTGCGCCGACCGTCGCGCCCCCGGTCAACGTGAACAGATAACGGTCCGCGCCCGCCGGGACCGACTCCGTCAGGCGCGCACCCGGACCGAGCCGGATCACCTGCGCAACCATCTCCTTCATCTCGGCACCGGTGATCGGGGCGCGCTTCACACCCGGCGCGGCCTCGCCATACGACAGATCAGCGAAGGTGACGATCTTTCCCATGAGCGCTTCCCTCTCCTCTTGGTGGTAGCCCCGCCGGCCCGGTCGACACTGTAGCGCACCCGGCGCTCGCCGGCGTCCCCAGATATTGCTGTTTTTCTTTGAGCTGGCCTCTACGCGTGGTAGGTATGGGCTTGGTTCTGGTCAAAATTCATATGGGAAGGGGGGTTAGCCATGGCGAAGCCGACGGGAACCAAGAAGCCGTTCGGGGGATACGCGATCAGCTTTCAAGGCCGCACGGACAGCCTCGAATCGCTGTTCGGTGCCTCACCGATCGGCCCGGCCGAGATGACGAAGAAGCTCTGGAACTACGTGAAGCGGCGGGGTCTCGCGACAAAGCACTAAGCTGAAACCAGCCGAGGCGGGCGGCGGCTACCGTGCCGCCCGCCGCTTCGGACGAACGCGTCGGCAGTCCCGAGGAGATCGTCGTCACCTTCCACACACGTTGCAAGCTGAAGGACCTCCGCGCAGAACCCGCCCTCGGCCTTGACACGCCGGGCGGCGCAGGGCTAAGTGTTCGCCGTGTTCTGACCGACGGCGACCGACCGAGGAGGGTGACCATGAGCCATCGTCGAGCGCTATCCACGGTGCTGCTACTGCTAATGACACTCGGACTCACTACCCCCACGCCCGGAACCGCGGCGGAGGGCCAATTGACCTGGGCGGTCCACATCTCGCTCGCGCCGACCTGGTTCGACCCGGCGGAGACGCCCGGGATCGTGACGCCATTCTTGATCATGTACGCCATCCACGACGCGGTGGCCAAGCCCATGCCGGGCAAGACCATGGCGCCTGCCCTCGCCGAGAGCTGGACGACCTCGCCGGACGGTCTCACCTACGAGTTCGTCCTCCGCAGTGGGGTCCGGTTCCACAACGGTGAGACGCTGACGGCCGACGACGTGAAGTTCTCCTTCGAGCGCTACCGGGGCGCCGCCAACAAAGCCCTGAAGGAGAAGGTCAAGACCGTGCAGGTCGTCGACCCGCTGCGAATCCGGTTCGTCCTCAAGGCGCCGTGGCCGGACTTCCTGACGTTCTACGCCTCGCCGGCCACCGGCGCCGGGTGGGTCGTGCCGAAGAAGTACGTGGAGAAGGTCGGTGACGAGGGCTTCAAGAAGGCGCCGGTAGGCGCGGGGCCGTACCGCTTCGTCTCCTTCACCCCGGGCGTGGAGCTGGTGATGGAGGCCTACGAGCAGTACTGGCGGAAGGTGCCCTCGGTGAAGCGGCTGATCTTCCGGAGCGTCACCGAGGAGTCCACGCGCTTGGCGATGCTCAAGCGCGGGGAAGCGGACATCGTGTACTCCGTGCGCGGCGCGCTCGCCGAGGAGCTCCAGCGCACACCCGGGCTCACGCTGAAGCCCACCATCCTCCACAGCGCGCAGTGGGTGACCTTCACCGAGCAGTGGGATCCAAAGTCGCCGTGGGCGGACAAGCGCGTACGTCTGGCGGCGAACCTCGCCATGGACCGCAAGACGATCAACCAGGCCGAGACGCTCGGTTTCTCGCGGATCACGGCCACCCTCATCCCCCACAGTTTCGAGTACGCCTGGCAGCCACCGCTCTATCCGTTCGATCCCGCGCGGGCGAAGAAGCTGCTCGCCGAGGCGGGCTATCCCAACGGGTTCCCCGCCGGTGAGCTCTCGGTCGACAGCACCTACGCCTCGGTCGCAGAGGCCATCGTCAACTACTTCGGCGCGGTCGGGATCACCGCGAAGCTCCGCCCACTCGAGCGGGCGGCGTTCTTCACGCAGTACCGGGAGAAGAAGCTCAAGGGCCTCATCCAGAGCGGCAGCGGGGCCTACGGCAACGCCGCGACCCGCCTCGAGGCGTTCGTGGCCGCCGACGGCCTCTACGCCTACGGCAGCTACCCGGACATCGAGGGGCTCTTCCGCGAGCAGGCGGCCGAGCTGGATCCCAAGCGCAGGGAGGCGATCCTCCACAAGCTGCAGCAGCTCATGCACGAAAAGGCGATGTTCGCTCCGATCTGGGAGCTCGGGTTCCTCAACGGGCACGGCCCCCGCGTCGCCGAGTCCGGACTGGGGCTGATCACGGGCCATGCGTACTCGGCGCCGTACGAAGACCTCACGCTAAAGACGAAATAATCTCGGGGACAGGGCGTTCGTGTTCAGCCTCGAGACGCTGGGCAGAATCCTTCGATAATATGCGCGCATCCCAATGTCAATGCATCACGAGAGACGGGTCATAGCGATGCGCGTATTCTTCTTGGTCGTCGTCGCCTTGTTGGTTCTCGCATTCGGCGGTCTCGAGGTAATCGAGTCCCACCGTCTGGTGGACGGCGACCCGCCCTCGAACATTCCGATGTCACGCACGTGGTACTGGAAGTAGCGGTCCGGCTCCTCGGCCTGGTGTCACGAGGCCGGCGAACCGCGTGAGCAACGCCGCCTCGTCGAGCGCGCCGGCGCGGGCCAGGGCGCGGACCTGCTCGGGATTCTCCAGGTCCGCCCGCGTGAGCCGGATCATGTAGGCGGCGAGCATCTGGTAGGCTTCCGCGGTGACGTTGACGTGGCGCACGCGGAACCGCCCCGTCCTGGCGTCGATCAGGTCCCGGAACGGGATCGGAACGAATGTTTCGCCCTGTATCGTCGCCATCGCTTCCGTGCCACCCTCGATCAGGAACCGTGTCGTCCAGTAGCCCAGACTCCGGCAGTAATGGATGTCGAAGCCCCCCGGCGGGGCGCAACGAAGCTCGTAGCCGATGTCCTTGGCCACAATGCTGCACGCAATCTCGCGCGCCCGTAGATTAGCGGAAACGCGCTCCTTGAGCAGGCGCGAGAGCTCCAGCTCCGCCAGGCGTACGTTCCCGTAGGGATCGCGCTCCACGTGTCCCAGCGTGTCGGGATCCAATCGCTCGATCAGCCCTTCGGCAAGAAGGGCCACGCCGTGCTCCTGGCCACGGACGCGCCGCTTGATGATCGCGCCCTCGAGGATGTCGGCGATCCGATCGAGGGCAACCGCGCCCTCGGGGAACTCCTCACCGATGACGGTCAGCGTCGCGCCGGCGGCGCTGCCGATGCCGAGGGCCAGATGTCCAGCATGACGGCCCATGATCGTCACGAAGAACCACTTGTCGGTCGTTGCCGCATCCTTCATGAGATTTCGGACGATGTCCTTACCGACGTCGACGGCGGTCGTGAAGCCGAACGTCGGGATCCCGGCCGGCAGCGGCAAATCGTTGTCGATGGTCTTGGGAACGTGGGCGACCGCGAGTTTCCCTCCCAATACCTGCGCTACGGCAGCGGCGCCGGACGCGGTGTCGTCGCCGCCGATCGTCAAGAGGTATGAGGCGCCGAGGCCTTGCAGCGACTCCGCGACGTTCTGGAGCGTCTCGGCAGACCGCGATGGATTCGCGCGGGAGGTACGGAGAACCGAGCCCCCTTCGAAGTGGATCCGCGAGAGCGGGGCGATCTCGAGCTCCTCGACATGCCCGAGGTCCCGCTGCATGAGCCACTGGTAGCCGTCGTGGCAACCGAGCACGCGGAGCCCGCGATTGCGCGCCTCGATCGTGGCCGCCGCGATCACAGCGTTGATGCCGGGCGCCGGTCCGCCGCCAACGAGGATGGCGAGGGCTTTCGCGCTCACGCCGCGCTCCGCTCGAGCTCCGGCGTATACGCCCCCGATCGAGCCGCGCTGTTACAGCGGGCGCGGTGGCGGAACGCGCGCTGGGCATCACTGATCCGTGCGGAGTCGCCGCCCCACGTCCTGAGCGGCGCGGCCTGGAGCGCCCGAGCGTAGGAGAAGCTGAGGGGCCAGGGCCGTGGACGGGGAAGACGATTCATCGCGTTGAGGTGGGCGGTCGCCAGCTCATCAGCCTGCCCCCCGGAGAGGAAGACGATGCCGGGCACGGCCGCGGGGACGGTGCGGAGGAGACATCGTACGGTCGCCTCTGCCACCGCTTCCACCGGCACCTGGCGCGCGGAGGCTGTACCCGGCAGCACCATGTTCGGCTTCAGCAACAGCCCCTCCAGCGCCACCTTGTGCTCCCACAGCGTGTGGAACACGGTGTGGAGCGTGGCCTCGGTGACCTCGAAGCAGCGCTCGATGGAGTGCCCGCCGTCCATCAGGATCTCCGGCTCGACGATCGGGACGAGCTCCGCCTCCTGGCACAGCGCGGCGTAGCGCGCGAGCGCGTGCGCGTTGGCCTCCAGGCCCAGCCGCGTCGGGGTGCGGCCATCCTCGCCAATAGCGATCACCGCGCGCCATTTGGCGAAGCGCGCCCCGAGCGTCTTGTATTCAGCCAGGCGCTCGCGAAGCCCGTCGAGCCCCTCCGTCACCTGCTCGCCCGGCGCCCCCGCCAGCGGCTTCGCCCCGCGGTCTACCTTGATCCCCGGGATGATCCCCTCGCTCGCCAGGACTTCGCCGAACGAACGGCCGTCGTCGGCCGCCTGGCGGATGGTCTCGTCGAAGAGAATCACCCCGCTGATGAACTCGCCGATGCCCTTGGTCGTGAAGAGCATCTGCCGGTAACCCCGACGCTTCTCCTCGCTGTTGGGGATCCCGAGCGCCTCAAAGCGCCGACCGATCGTCGCGTGACTCTCGTCGGCCGCGAGGATCCCCTTGCCGGGCGCTACCAGAGCGAGTGCTGTTTCTTTAAGGGTCGTCGCAGACATCGTCGCGCCTCCCTTCCATGCGAGCCTGAGGGCTGTCCTCTAGGCTAGCGTAGGCTACCCTTCTCGGAGGCCTCAAATGATGGGAGCGCGATGAATCCGACTGCTGGAGATCGAGCGCGGGTCTCTTGGCACCAGAACTCCGAGACGCGCTATCGGTACGGTCCGACCTCTCCGGACCCCGATCGCGTCGAGCCTCTCGGCTTCCCACCACCCTGGCCCACCCGTCCGTGGATCTACGCCAACGTGATCGCGTCGAAGAACGGAATCCTCACGTGGAAGAGGGCGGGTGTGCATGACGATCCCGTCCGCGCTATTGCCGGCGGCGATTCCACCCGATCGGGCCGCCTCGCCGATTTGCAGTTCATGCGCTATCTCCGTGCCTGCGGGGATGCCATTTCCTTTGGCGCTCAAACGCTCCGTGATCAGCCCGATCTCATCGGAACGCCCGACATTGAAGGCGGGCTCGGAGACGCCCTGTATCAGTTCAGGGTGCGACACGGGCTAGGCCGGTTCCCGATCCAGGTGGTCTACTCCGAGTCCGGTCGACTGGACCTCGACGCGCCGATGTTCAACACTCCTGATCTCGTGGTGATCATCATCACGACCGGCGCTGGATCGCGCCTGCTTCGCGCGCAGGGCAGTCATGAAAAGGGTCTCACGATATTTGTCGCTGCCGCGGAGAGAATCGATTCAGTCGCACTCAGCCGCTCACACGAGCGTCTCTTCGGCGAATTCGGGGTGCGTTACCTGGACTGCGAGGGCGGAGCGGTAATGCTGGAGTCTCTTCACCAAGCTCACCTCCTGGACGAGGTCTTCGTCACGGTCACGGACGCCCATGTCGAGCCCACCGAGCATACGGAAGTCAAGCGCATCTTCGACTTCGAAGCCGAGGGCGCGCTTTTGATTGGCGAGGGCCGAACGGCCTCAGATCCCGGATACATCTTCCGCCGGTGGCGGTTCAACCAGCGCTGAGAGCTTCGGCTCTAGCGGGAGGCTCCATGACAACCATCCTCCTCTGCGTTCTGGCCCTGCTCTTGGCGATAAACGGCGCTCTGACCATCTCGGAAGGCGGCGAGGCGCCGCGGTTTTCGACAGTCGCCCCAGGCATTGCATACGCGACCTTCGAGGTGCGCCCAGGGGACGCTGAGCCTTTCTCGGGCCACGTTTTTAGGGCCGATCTCGACGTGGTGGAGCTCCGTCTCGTTCCTGCCGGAGGCCCTTCGTCACGGCGCACCGTAGAGCAGATCGCCGCGCCCTACCCTGCCGTCGTCGCCGTCAATGCCAGCTTCTTCGACAAAGAGGGTCGCGCGATGGGCCTTGCCGTCGACGAGGGACGACTCATCGCCACGGGCAAGCTGCAGAGCTGGGGCGCCCTCGTGGTCAATGGCACGAACGCGAGGATCGTGCTCGGCTCCGACATCCCCGATCGCCTCGCACACCGCCTCATCGTCCAGGGCATACCCCGTCTCGTCGTCGGGGGAAAGGTCCGGGGACTCAAGCCGCAGCTCGCGGCGCGGACAGCTGTCTGCGCCAAGGGAACCGTCATTGTCATCGTCGTTGCGACTAAGGTCGAGACGACCACCTTTGCACGCTTCCTCGCCGATCCGCCTCAGCAGGGCGGGCTAGGATGCTCGGATGCCCTGAACCTTGACGGCGGTCCGTCGACACAGCTCGTGGTGAAGCTTCCCGCGCTGGCGCTGGCGCTACCGGGCGGATGGGGGGTGCCAAACGCGCTGGTCGTCGCTCCTGGCAGGACTCGGCCGAGGCCCCGCAAAAGGACCTTCCGCCTTCGGCGACGGAGAGCGTGATGGGTAAAGCAATCGAAGACCTGGCGAGCTTCGCGGCTGGCACGCCGTGGGAGGCGATCCCCGGGGCTGTTCGGGCGCACGCCAAGCTCGTGCTGCTGGACACGGTGGGCGTGATCCTGGCTGGGTCAGTCCAACCCGAGGTGGCCGGCGTGCGGGCGCGACTGATCGCGACCGGTGGTCGGGGCGCGACCGTCTACGCGCCGGGCTGGCCGACGACGGACCCGCGCACGGCGGCCCTGCTCAACGGACTGGCCGGGCGCTCGATCGAGTTGTGCGAGGGGCATCGCTTCGTCTCCTGCCAGGGTGCCGTGCAGGTCTTGCCGACAGCGTTGGCCAGCGCCGAATGGCTGGAACGGTCGGGCCGGGAGACGCTGGCCGCGCTGATTTTCGGCTACGAAGTCGCGGCTCGACTCGGGGCGGGGCTGACAGCCCGGCCGATCGCCCATCAGAACGGCCAGGCGCCTCTCCTGGGCGCGGTCGCTGCCGGGGCGCGGCTGCGCAGACTGACCGGCGAGCAGATGAGCCTCGCGCTCAGGATCGGTGCGATCCTCGTCCTCACACCCGGCTACACCAACGCCGTGGCGGGCGCCACCGCGCTGAACGTGGCCGGAGGGATGAGCGGCTTCGCCGGGGCTCTGGCGCCGGAGCTGGCGCTGGCCGGCGTCGCCGCACAGCCGAACGCCATCGAGGAGGCCTTCGGCCAGTTGGTCGGCGACGGGTTCCGCCCCGAGGCCCTGACGGAAGAGCTGGGGCAGCGCTGGGAGATCGCCCGCAACTATTTCCGGCTGCGTGCCTGCTGTAACCCGATCTATACGGCGCTGGACGCGCTGGAAGACATCCTCACCGACCTTCGGCCCCATCCCACCAGTATCGAGCGCATCGAGGTGGCGACCTACCGTTTCGCCGCGAACATGCGCGAGCCCGACCCGGTCAACTATTTCGCGGCCAAGTACTCGCTGCCCCACGCGGCCGCCGCGCTGGTCCTGCGAGGCAACGCGGGGTATCACGCCTTCACCGAAGAAGTCGTTCGGGATCCCGCGATCGCGGCCTTCCGCCGGCGGGTCACGGTTCGCGAGGATCCAGACCTCAGCGCCCACGTGCCGCGACTCAAGCCGGCGCGAGTGACCGTCACCTTCACCGATGGCCGCCAGGTGACCCGGCTGCGCGAGAGCGCCCGCGGCGACTACCAGGATCCGTATGGAGAAGGCGAGGTCCGGTCAAAATTCCGGGAGCTGGCGGGCCTGGTGCTCAGCCCCGCCGGGGTGGCGCGGCTCGAGGCCCTCGTCGATCGACTCGATGACCTGCCCCGGCTGGGAGACCTGGTTGAACCGCTGCGGGAGGATCGCGGGGCCTAGAGTGGGCCGAACGCGGGCGGAGGAACGCGGCGCTTCGAGGCGGCTTCATATGCCGAGGCGACCTTCAGGAGGACATCCTCCCTGCCCGGCTCGGCCCGGAACACCAACGAGAAGGGCAGCCCCGGCTCCGGAATGATGGTCGGCGTGTCCGAGGGGACCGGCACATAGCGTGTGCCGTCCGGACTGAGTGCCCAGACCGGATCGTAGGCGGTCGTCACATAGCCGGCCGGGATCAGGACCTCCGTCAATCCCGCGTTCGGCCCGTAGAACGTCTCCAGCCGCAGATTGCCGGGCAGGCCCGGCTGGTAAGCGCCGCCGATCTTTCCCGGCGGAAACGGCGTGTGCAGGCGGACCAGCGCGTCCAGGTGGTTCTCGAGCAGGACCATCATGTCCACCCGGCGCAGCAATTCGCGCAGCATGATGCGCTCGTCGACGCCCTGACGCCGGCCGTGGGGATTGCGCGGGTCGCTCACCTCTTCCCAGTTCCTGAAGGCCGCGCGCCCATCGTCGCCCCAGAACTTGGATCGCGCGTTGAGCATGGGGAAATCGACGAGCGTCTCGGTGAATCCCCGCGCCTTCCAGTCCGCGGCACGGCGGGTCAGGTATTGCGGGACGTGGAACCTGAACGCCATCGCGAGCTCCTGCTCCTGGATGGTCGCGATGTCGAGGTTCGCAGGCGGCGCGATCCGTCCTTCCGCCAGCTCGACGCAATAGTCGATCGGTTGCCGCGTGCCCGTGCCGAAGATCTTACCGGGCATGAACTCGGTCGGCACGATCGCCGCCGCGAACTCCTTGAACAGGGGCCGCCCGTCCCGCCCGAGCCTGAACAACAGGTCGGGCATGATGAGGGGCACCAGCCGCGCGAGCGCTCGCCGGAAATCCGTCGTCATGGCCTCGATGTCGGGATCCCGCTTCCACAGGGGATCGGACGACTCCGCGAGCGTCGCCTCCAGCCGGCCGCCGAGGATCGTCTTGATCTCTCTTGCAGCCGTGGTGACGATCGGCTCCTCGGCCTTCGAGCCCGGCGGGTACACCATGGACTCCCGGACGATGCCGAGGCGCATGCCCCTGAGCGCGCCCGGCGCCCCGGGCATCTTCGCGTGGCTCGCGTACGGCGTGCTCAACACCGACGAGCGCGGCACGGTCGTGTAGGGATCCCGTGGGTCGTAGTAGCCTTCGACGTTATCTTTAAGAGCATCGAGGACCTTGGCGCAATCAGCGATCGTGCGGCAGAGGATGCCGCTACGGTCGCAATAGATGTCCGCGCCGATGGCGCCGCCGTTGAATCCCAGCATCGACTTGTGAGGAAGAATGAGCGCCACCGCGTTGTGGTTGGCCGGTCCGCGACAGGACGCCCGCGTCTCCTCACCGAGGCTGGCCATGACCAGATTGGCGCTGACCGACACGCCCGACCCCGAGCTCGAGCCGAGCGAGGCCGAGCGTGTCGTGTCGTAGGGGTTCGCGGGATTGCCGCCCCAGGTGCTGCGCTGGTAGCCCAGCGTCGACGGCAGCACCTTGTCCGGCACGTGGCGGCCGCCGGGATTTCCCGCCCGCCCGTTGTATTCCGTGTTGACGGCCTTGGCGAAGATGATCGCGCCCTTGTTGCGGAGCTGCTCGACCAGCACGTGATCGCGGGCGGGGAAGTCGATATCATAGCGTGCGTCGCCCCCGGCGGTCGTTCGCATGTCCTTCGTGTCGAACGGATCTTTGAACGAGAACACGACGCCATACATCGGCATCTGCTCGAGATCGGGATTGCGCCCATACATTGCGTCGAGCTCTGCCGCGCGCTCGAGGGCGTCCGGCAGCCTGCGGAACATCTCGCACACGGGAGGCGCGCCGGGGGGAAGCGGCCCCGCGGATGGGTGCCGGTCGAAGTCTCCCCGGCAGGTGACCGAACGCTCACCCCGAATGTTGAGGGTGGCGAGCGCATTCACCTGCCCGGCACCCGGTTTGCCGACGATCATCCCGAACTGCTGCTGCACCTCAGGAGAGGAGGCCGTCGCCTCCATGCGGCCGTATTCGAGGGCCGGCCCCTTGTACTTGTCGAGAGCGGGCAGGACCGTAGAGGCTTGAACGGTTTCCATGGGAAAGCGCAGCGGCACCGTCGCGCGCACGGCGCCCGTCGCTTCTGGGACGGGGGCACCGTCTTCCGTGACGAGCAGGCTGGCAACCCCGTTGTATGCGCGCACGCGGTCGATGTAATGCTGAACGACCGCGACGCAGGTCGTCTGTCCCAACTGGATTGCTGCGTGCAACTCCTCGATTGTCGCCTCGTCCAGACGAAACGGCTTGTCCGGTGCGCCGGGCTCTGCTGTCACAACGTCGCCCCCCTGTATCGGCTCTCTCATGAGATGAGCGCGCCCTCATCGCGCGGTCCAGGGCGAAGAATAGTGTAGAGGCGGTCCGGAGGCCAGCGGGCGCCGCGGGCGCTCGCCGAGGCATTCTCGGCTACCATGGATGATCGAGGAGGCGGTCCGATGAACCGACGCCGACGACAGGTCGTGGCCGGGGCCGTGGCCCTGACGCTGGCTGCATTCACGCATGCCATCGTGGCCCCCGCTGGGCGCGCGGACGCGCCCGCGGGGCGCGCGGACGCGCCCGCGGGGCAGTTGACGTGGGCTCTGCACTTCACCCCGGCGCCGACGCTCCTCGAGCCCGCCGAGACGCCGGGACTCATCACGCCCTTCATGTTCCTCTATGCGCTGCATGACGCCCTCCTCAAGCCGATGCCGGGGAAAAGCATGGCTCCCAGCCTGGCCGAGTCGTGGAGCATGTCGCCCGACGGGCTCGTCTACGAGTTTGTGCTGCGCAAAGGGGTCAAGTTCCACAACGACGAGCCCGTCACGGCCGACGACGTCAAGTTCTCGTTCGAGCGGTACCGCGGCATCTCGGCGAAGGCGCTCAAGGACAGGGTGGCCGCGATCGAGATTCTGGATCCCGGGCGCGTCCGCTTCCGGTTGAAGCAGCCGTGGCCGGATTTCATGACCTTCTACGGCACGCCGGCGACCGGGGCGGGCTGGATCGTTCCCAAGAAGTACGTCGAGAAGGTCGGCGAGGACGGCTTCAAGAAGGCGCCGATCGGGGCCGGGCCATACCGCTTCGTGTCCTTCAATCCCGGCGTGGAGCTGGTGGTCGAGGCCTTCGAGGGGTACTGGCGCAAGACGCCGAGCGTGAAGCGCCTCGTGTTCAAGACCGTCCCGGACATCGCCACGCGACTGGTCATGCTCAAGCGCGGCGAGGCGGACATCGCATACGGAGTCTCCGGCGAGATCGGCGAGGAGGTGCGTCGCACTCCAGGGCTCACGCTTCGGCCCACGCCGTTCGTGAGCACTCACTGGCTCGTCTTCCTTGACCAGTGGGATTCCAGCTCTCCATGGCACGACCGGCGGGTGCGTCTGGCGGCCAACTACGCCGTCGACCGCCAGGCCGTCAACCAGGCCGAGACCCTCGGGTTCTCGCGGATCACCGGGAGCATCATCCCCACCAGCTTCGACTTCTACTGGCAGCCGCCCGTCTATCCCTACGACCCGGCCAGAGCCAAGCAACTGCTCGCGGAGGCCGGGTACCCGAAGGGTTTCGAAGCGGGGGACTTCTGGTGCGATGCCGGGGCCACCGGGTACAGCGAGGCGGTGCTCAATTACCTGCAGGCGGTGGGCATCCGGACGAGACTACGCCCCCTCGAGCGGGCCGGGTTCCTCAAGGCGTATCAGGAGAAGAAGCTGAAGAACATCGTCTACGGCCTGAGCGGGGTCTTCGGGAACGCGGCCACCCGGATCGAGGCGTTCTCGGTCTCGAGCGGCAGCTACGCTTACGGAGGCTATCCGGACATCGACGGCCTCTTCAGAGAGCAAGCGGCCGAGCTCGACAGGAAGAAGCGGGAGGCGATCCTCCATCGCATCCAGCAGCTGATCCACGAGAAGGCCATGTACCTCCCGATCTGGCAGCTCGCCCTCCTGCAGGGGTACGGTCCGCGCGTCGCCGAGTCGGGGCTCGGGCTCATCGCCGACTATCCGTGGTCAGCCCCGTACGAGGACCTGAAGCTCAAATGAGGCGGTCCGGAACCGGGAGCCGACACTCCTAAAGCAGTCGGCGCGCGCCGATCCAGCGGCGCCGGAACCACTCCTCGTCGAGGCGCGAGACCATGACGACATTGCCGGGCTTCGTGGCGTGGACGAAGCGCGTGTCGCCGATGTAGATCCCGGCGTGGCGAAGCCGATCGAAGAAGACGATGTCACCAGGCTCGAGCTCGTCGCGCGAGACCGCCGATCCCAGGCGGTACTGCTTCGCGACACCGTGCGGCAGCGACACGCCGGCCTGGGCGTAGACGAACAGAACAAAGCCGGAGCAATCGAAGCCCGCGGGCGACGTGCCGCCCCGCTCGTAGGGCGCGCCGACGTACTTCAGCGACGTCGAGACCACGCGGTCCCGCGTGGCAGAGTACTCCGCTGCCGCGACGGCCGGTGAGCTCTTCGGCGGTGAAGAGGCGCACCCAGCCACTGTCAGGATGGCCGTGATCACGCCGATAATCCAGGATCCTGAAGGAGTGCGCTGATCGCCAGGTTCCATCGCCGTACAGCTCGAACAGCAAGAAAAGTGCCGCACCGGGCCGCGCTCACTCCGGCGCGTCACTCCCTCGAATTTGCGCGCTTATCCCCCGAGGCGGCGAGCCGCAATGACCCCGTGGCACACCGCGCTCGGGGCAGTGCCATAGCGACGTGCCGACCGTGCCTCGAGATGCGAACCCTCGGCGAAGTCGTCGCAGCGTCGGCCGCGAAGATCTTACATGGTCTACGCTGCACGACTTACACGGCGTCGGCCCGCCGAAGATCCACTGCCACCGATCACGGAACGTCAACCGTCCGATTTCGCACGACCCCTCCTCGATTCTCCTCAGCGTGGCAGGATCTCATAGTCCGTGTGGGCGGCGAACCCGGCGAAGACTTCCATCTGGCGCGCGAAGACTTTCCGCTCGGTCTCGGTCAGCGCGGCCCAGTCACTGACATGACAACCAGGCGATCGCCTGGATCCGCTTCCAGCAAGCCCTCACGCCCGACAAGCCATTCTTCGTCTACTTCGCGCCGGCGCGACCCACGCGCCGCACCACGCACCGAAGGAATGGATCGACAAGTACCGGGGCAGGTTCGATTCAGGCTGGGACAAGTATCGCGAGGAGGCGCTGGAGCGACAGAAGCGTCTGGGCGTGGTCCCGGCCAACACGAAGCTCGCTCCGAAGCCCGCGGCGATCAAGGGGACGGAGCGGAAGACGTAAGCCCTCTACCTCTGGGCTTATCTGGGGCCTACGAGCACTCGTCCAAGAATGAGGGAAACGCTCGCGAGCTCCGGTAGGCTGAACGAGGCCGGAGAAATGAACCCACTGGTCGAAGCCTCTGCGAGTCGAAAGCTGGCGCAGCGTCGTGCGCGCGTCATCAGAGAGATCTATCTCGACGGGTGGCGTGAAGTGTGATTCCTTCCCACGGGTCGACGGATCCAGGGGTGGCAGGGCACGCAAGACATCATGTTCGTGGGGCTGAACCCCAGCACGGGCCGGTCTTCATCTCCCGCCGGCTGTTCTATGCCCTACGGCAGAACGGGTTCGAGCGCGCGCATCTCACCGACGTCATCTAGGAGCGCGCAATGGATCGGGACGTCGCAAAGGCCGAGCGCGACCACGCTCAGATGAGGCGGTATCGCCGGTATCTTCTCGCGGAGGTCAGGATCGTCCGGCCTCGATTGATCGTCGGCATGGGCCACCGGGCCTACGGCATCCTCGCGGCGCCGTCCTCGAACGCACTCAGCGCCAGGTCGACACGTGGATTATCGCGACAAGCAGCGCAGTGACGATCATTGTCACTCCGGCAGCACGCATGACCCGACATGACCGAAACGTCAGGCCGCTGCGATCCGTGACACTTTTCGCGAGCTGGGCGCACAGCACGTCCTCAAGCTCGCCGTGGGCTTGCCGATGAGCCTGAAGCTCCGGGGCTTCACGACGAAGTACGCTACACGCTCCTCGCCTTCCAGTCTGTGGGCGGGCCGGGCGCTGCCGCGGGTCGAGGCGCTCTTGGCTGTCATCCTGACCGGCCTCGCCGCGTACCTGGGTCTCCGGTTTGCGACCGAGGCCGGCCCCCTCTGGCGCGACGAGGTCTCGACGGTCCACCTGGCGACTCTGCCACGGTTCGCCGACGTCCTGGGCGCGCTCCATCTGGATTCGGCGCCCGCCCTGTATCCGACTCTCCTTCGCCTCTGGTCCTCGCCGGGCTGGCCCGACCCCGATGCGGCGTTCCGGTTTTCGGGCTTCCTCGTGGCGCTCGCGGCGGCGGGGGCAGTGTGGGCCGCGGCGCGGACCCTTGCTGTGCAGGCGCCGCTCCTCGGCGTGATGCTCTTCTGCCTCCATCCGTCCGTGATCCAGACGCTGGGGACCTTGAAGCCCTACGGGGCCGGCGCGGTCTTCGTCGTGCTCGCGTTCGGCGCAATCTGGCGGCTCGCCTCGGCCCCGGGACCGCGCGCGATGCTGTGGGCGGTCGCCGCCTCTGTCCTGGCTGTCCAGACCCTGTACCACAGCGCGCTCCTGATCCTCGCCCTGTGCTTGGCTGCGGCCGCGGTGAAGGCCAGCGTTCGCGACTGGCGCGGGGTCCTGTGCGTCGCGGCGCCCGGGCTCGCTGCCGCCGCATCGCTCGTGCCGTACGTGAGGGTGATCGTCCGGTCGCAAGACTGGCGGCCGCTGAGCCAGATCGAGCCCGGCACCGGGCACTACCTCGTGCGGCTGCTCAATATCTTCTCGTTCTGGAACCCGTGGCTAATGGCGTTGTGGCTCGCGGCCGGAGCCCTGGCGCTGCTGGCGGCCGCGTACACACTGCTCCGATCAGGCTCCCGGTGGGCGCAGGCCGACCAGGGTCGGCTCGTCTACGTCCTTGCGACGATGGTCGGTGGCGCCGGGCTCCTCCTCGGCTTCCTGGCGTCAGCCGGCCGAAATGCCGAAGCCTGGCACCTCGTGCCGCTGCTCGCCCTCGTCGCACTCGGGCTCGACGTGGTCCTCTCCCCGAGCCTGCGGCTCCGGCTGGCGCGGCTCGCTGTCGTCGGGTGCGCGATCGTTGTGATGGTGCCGCTGTCGGCGCGATGGACCGGCGTGCGCCAGACCAACGCCGACGTGATGGCGACCTATCTCGAGCAGAGCGCCCGCCCAGGGGACCTCATCGTCGTGAATCCGTGGTTCGTCGGCATCACTTTCGCCCGCTACTACCGAGGCGGCGTCCCCTGGGTCACGATCCCACCGATGGAGGATCTCCGGATCCACCGCTACGATCTGCTCAAACGGCGCATGGCCGCGCCGGCCCCCTTGGCTCCCCTGCGGCAGGCCATCCTGACGACGCTCGAGGGCGGGCATCGCCTCTGGCTGGTGCACTTCCCCTGGCTGATGAAGTTCCCCGCCGAAGGCGACGTCCCCGCGCCGCTGCCGCCCGCCCCCGGCGCGCCCAGCGGGTGGCGAGACTCGCCCTACGGGCTCGCGTGGTCCCGCGAGATTGAGCACCTCGTCCAGACCCACGCGCTGCGGAGCGAAGTGGTCGCGGTCAAGGTGGGCCGGCCCGTGTGGTGGGCCGAGAGCGTGGCGCTGTTGCGGGCGGAAGGCTGGCGAGGCCCCTGACGACGGGGCGGGCGCTCAGCGGCGCCAGGGCCTGC
>JAHFDK010000085.1:17706-21637 GCA_023249095.1 Candidatus Rokuibacteriota bacterium
CGGGTCAAGATCGTCGCGTACCTCGAAATCACCCTCGCCCGAGCGCGGGCAGCCGACTTCCCCGAGGCTAGTCGAGAGCACGTGGGTCTCTTTCAGCTCGGCCGCAAATGGCGGGTGGACGACACGAGAGACGCGAAGCCTGCTCTGTCCTCGACCGACTTGCCGGAGAAACTTCACGCTCGGCGGCGGTCTGCGTGACCGTTCCAGCACGCACGGTCAGGACCCCGGTTGCGACCCCGCGAAGACCCAGCGGCGGAGCAGGAAGTACTCGTTGAACGGCCGGTCGTCGGCGAGGGCCGGCGCCCGCGGCGCGAGGCGGGTCAGCGCCGCGAGCGGCATCTCGTGCCCCAGCAGGCGCGCGAAGTTGCCTTCGACGGTCGGCTCGAGCGGCCACTCGATCAGGTCCCGCGCGGCGCGCGCCGGCAGACGCTCGACGAGCTCCGCCACGGAGTAGCGTGGGATCGGCCGATCGCTGGCGAGGTAGTGGACGCCGCCCACCTCCAGCGTCGGGCGGAGGTTCACGGAGGGAAACGCGCGGACGTGCGGGAACGAGGCGTCGAGCGCCCGGGTGACCGACGCTATCGTGCCGAGGTCCGTGGTCGGGATCCACTGCTGGAGGATCCCGCCCGGGCGCAGCCGCGTCCGCGCCAGGGTGTAGAACTCGCGCGAGTAGAGGAGGCTCGATCCCGCGGCCTCGGGCGGGTTCGGCGGGTCGATCGTGATCACGTCGAAGGTGTCGGGCGACCGCTCGAGGAACCGGCGGCCGTCGTCGATGACCACGCGCGCGTTCGGCGATCGCATCAGCTCCCGCGCGTCGGCGTGGAAGTACGGGAAGAATTCCGGCACGCTCGGCACGAGCTCCACCGCCGTGACGCGGATGTCCCACGACAGCAGCGAGCGGAACGTGGTGCCCATCCCGAAGCAGATGACGAGCGCGTCGGCGGGCCGTCGCTCGAGGAACGCGAGCGGCACGTGCGCCATCGACTTCGTGACCGGCGTCAGCACCGTCGTCGGCGTGCCGTTGATGAGCAGGTCGCGCGTCATCCCGGTCCCGATCACGATCACCGTCGCCGTGTGATCGCGTCGGACCTGGCGCTCCGGGTAGCGCGTCTCGAAGCTCCGGGTGGAGAGGACGACGATCGCCGCGAGCCCGAGCGCGACCGGCACCCACGCCGCCCGACCGAGCGACGGCGGTCCGTCCGCGCCGACCAGCGCCGGGCGGACGATACCGGCGGCGGCCGCGACGAAGAGCGGCAGCGCGAGCAGGACCAGCGCCGTATGCTCGCCGACAGCGGGCAGCAGGACGAAGCCCGCGAGCAGCGGGCCCGCGATCGAGCCGAGCACGTTCACCGCGTAGGCGGCCCCCGCGCGATCGGGACGTCCCGCCGACCACCGGTCGACCAGCATCGGCGTCAGGATCCCGACCGCCGCGCAGAACGGCGTCACGCCGAGCAGCAGTCTCACCGGCGGCGGCATCGCGAGGCGCGGGTCGGCCGCCACCAGCGGCAGCAGGCCCGCGACGCCGGCGACCAGCCAGGCGAGCCCGCCGGCGCGCGCGCACGTCTCGGGCCCGATCCACGTCCGGTAGAGACGCGAGCCCAGGAACGTCGCGACCAGGTACATCGCGAGGATCCCCGCGAAGGCGTAGACGAGGTTGCCGAGATAGGGCGTCAGCTGGCGGATCCACACGACCTCCATCGCCATGCTGACGAGGCCCGTCACGAACAGGCCGGCGAGCACGGTCGGGCGCATCGCGGCCGTCTCCGGCGGCGCGGCCGGAGCCGCCGCCATCGCCGGGGCCGGCGCGAGCCGTCGGCTTCGCGCGAACGCCGCCGCGGCGACGAGGACGTTCACGGCAACCGCGATCGCCAGCGTCGCGCGGAACCCGAGCAACTCGACGAGCACGAACGCTGACGCGAGCGTGCCACACGCCGCACCGAGCACGTTCGCCAGGTAGAGGAAGCTGAACGCGCGCGTGCCCGCGTCTGGATGCGCGGTGCGGATCGCCGCCATCGCGAGCGGGAACGTCGCGCCCATGGCCGTACAGCACGGCAGCAGCGTCAGCGCGACGAGGACACCGGAGACGAGGTGATAGGCGGCCGAGTCCCACGCGAGCGTCGTGCCCGACGCGGCGAAGAGGGCATGGCCCGCGCGGAGCCCGGACGGGACGGCGAGCGCGAGGACGCCGATCGCCGCTTCGGCGGTCGCGTAGCGCACGAGCCCGCGGCGGGCATCGACCCCGCGCGTGCTCAGGCGGCCGCCGAGCCAGCTGCCGAACGCGAGCCCCGCCATGAACACCGACAGCACGATCGACACGAGCGGCGTCGTCACGCCGAAGGCGGCCATGGCGAGCCGGAGCCAGACGACCTCGTAGACGAGGCCCGCGAACCCCGAGCCGAGGAAGAAGAAGAACCACCAGGTGAGGGACGGACGACCGCTCGCGCCGGGCAATATCACGCAACGGCTATAGTACAATCCGCCCCGCGAACTTCCCGGAGGAAATCCGACGCATGCGCGCGGCTGGCTCCTCAGCGAGTCGCTGCTGAGCCCTGACGATGTGCTTCCGCACACCGTGATCAAAGCCCAGAAACACTGACGGCGAAAAGGCCAAAATGGCCGTGATTCCAGTTTGTTATACCGTATGCATGTTGGGGAGCAGACCCCGCCGGCCTCCGCACCCGACGGGGGTACGTCGCGGCGCAGCTCGGCCACGCGAAGCCGACCACCACTCTGGCGTTCTACGCCCACTGGCTGCCCCGAGGGGACAAGGCGTACATCGACCGGCTGACCACTGTTAGGCAGGCTGGTGGAGACTTGCTGATGACCAAGTGGGCTACGTCTTCACGCTAGGAGAGACCAGACGCGCGTGAAAACGCTGGTGAAAATATTGGCTCCCCGGGCTGGGCTCGAACCAGCGACTTCCTGATTAACAGTCAGGCGCTCTACCAACTGAGCTACCGGGGAACGAGCAAATCTTACCGCAGTTTCGCTGGAACCTACGATTCGGCTCGGCCAGCGCGCGGGGAGGGCGCGCCACCACGCTTGGGCCTATTGACTCTTTAGCACTCATCGTCTACAAGTGCTAACGCACGCCCATCACCCCAAACCGGAGGAGTAGGCAGATGAAGGTTCGTCCGCTGCACGATCGAATCATGGTCGAGCGTCTCGAGGAGAAAGAGGTCAAGAAGGGCGGGATCATCATCCCGGACACGGCCAAGGAAAAGCCGCAGGAGGGCAAGGTGATCGCCGTCGGCAACGGCAAGGTCGGCGACAACGGCAAGAAGATCCCCCTCGATGTGAAGGCCGGCGACAAAATCCTGTTCGGGAAGTACTCGGGCTCCGAGGTCAAGATCGACGACAAGGAGTATCTCATCATGCGCGAGGAAGACGTCCTCGCCATTCTCGAGTAAGGGAGGATCGCGATCCATGCCGAAGCAGATCAAGTTCGACGAGGAAGCCCGGAGCGCGCTGCTCAAGGGCGTCAACATCATGGCCGCGGCCGTGAGGGCGACGTTGGGCCCGAAAGGCCGCAACGTCGTCATCGACAAGAAGTTCGGCAGCCCCACGATCACCAAGGACGGCGTCACTGTCGCCAAGGAGATCGAGCTGAAGGACAAGTACGAGAACATGGGCGCCCAGATGGTCCGCGAGGTCGCCTCGAAGACCTCGGACGTCGCCGGTGACGGCACCACCACCGCGACCGTGCTGGCGCAGGCGATCTTCCGCGAGGGCCTCCGCAACGTCACCGCGGGCGCCAACCCGATGGGGCTCAAGCGCGGCATCGAGGCGGCCGTGGAGGCCGTGACCGAGGAGCTGAAGAAGCTCTCGAAGTCCACCAAGGACAAGAAGGAGATCACCCAGGTCGCGACGATCGCCTCGAACAACGACAAGACGATCGGCAACCTGATCGCCGAAGCGATGGAGAAGGTGG
>JAHFDK010000339.1 GCA_023249095.1 Candidatus Rokuibacteriota bacterium
GCCGCGTGGCTCCTGGAGGCCGCGGCCGAGGACATCGAGTTCGCCGCCCGCCGGTTCGGCGTGAAGGGCACGGACCGCTCGGTCGATCTGTTCGAGGTGGCGGCCGCTGCACTGCGGCCCGACGCGCCTGAGGATTGCCGCGGACCGCTAGACGCGACGAGCGATGAAACGATGCCCGTGCCGTCCTTTCCCTACGGCTGTGCGGTGTGCGAGGTGGAAGTCGATCCCGAGACCGGCGCGGTCGAGCTCGCCCGCTACACCACCGTGGACGACTGTGGCCGCGCTGTCAATCCGATGATCCTGCACGGCCAGACCCACGGCGGCATCGCCCAGGGGGTGGGGCAGGCGCTCTGGGAATCGTGTGCGTACGACGCCGAGAACGGGCAGCTCGTGTCGTCGACGCTGATGGACTACGCGCTGCCCCGCGCCGACGCGCTTCCCGCGTTCACGACGGAAATCAGCGAGGTGCCCTCGACGTCCCACCCGCTCGGCCTGCGCGGCGGCGGCGAAGGCGGGACGACCCCGGCGCTCGGCGCCGTGGTGAACGCGATCTGCGACGCGCTCGGCGAGCTGGGCGTCGAGCACATCGAGATGCCGGCGACGTCCGAGCGCGTCTGGCGCGCGATTCGAGACGCGCGGCGAGAGCCATACGGGCTCGAGTAGGCGGAAGGTGGGCAGGCCCGGGCGGACCTGTCAGTCGATGGTCCCTGCTGGCACAACCCACTCGCAGGGCTGGCCCGTGACCCGGGTGATCAGATCGAAATCTGCGTCGTAGTGAAGGACGGCAAGGCCGCTTTCCTCTGCCGCCGCGGCGATCAATAGGTCTGGGACCTTCCGCCCCCGAAGGCCGCGGGAGGCAAGCAGTCGCTGCACCTGGCGGGCCCGCCGTACGTGCAAGGCATCGGTCTCGATCAGGGGGAAGGCGGCCAGTGCCGCTGCCAGGCGGGTCCACTCGCTGAGGTTGCGGGCTGAGAAGCCGACTTCGAGGTCCGAGATGCCTGCCCGGCCGACCTGGCCGCTGGCGGCGAGGGGTTCGAGCGCCGTTCGCACCGCCCGGTAGCCCAGACGGGTCAGCACGCTGGTATCGGCGAGGTGGGTCAGCGCCACGCCGTGCTCCGGTCCCGCAGCCTCGCCTTGGCCAGCGTATCGAGCGCCCGGGCGACGCGGCGGTTCCGCGTCGGCGCGGCACGGCGGAGCGCCTCGTTGACAGTGTCCTTCAACGTCCTCGTGCCGAGCTCGGCCCTCGCGGCCGCGAGGGCTTTCTCGTCGATGTCCACCAGGCGCTTGGCCATGGTTGGAAGTATATCACCGTCGTCCGATGTATATCCTAGACGCCCCGCCGAGTGCCTCGTCAGTCCTCTCGGCTGACTAAAGCCGAGAGCGCCCGATACGCCCGCTTCGCGCGCTCGACGGCGGGGAGCTCGGCGGTCGCCCGGCACGGCGCCTCGATCGCCAGCGGCACGTTCGCGGGCAGAGCCGCCACCAGCTCCGTCAGCGGCAACACGCCCTCGCCGGGGAGGAGCCGGCCCGTGCGCGCCTCGCGGATGAGCGCGGGCGTGTCGCCGGGGCCGGGCATGTCCGGTGAGGCATCGCAGATCTGCGCGTACCGGAAGAGCGACCGATCGACGTCCGCGATGTGACCGGGAAGTCCTCCCGACCGGCTGAAGTGCAAGGCATCGATCAGGACCGATGCGTTCGTCTGCTTCGACCGCGCCACGATGTGGGCGGCGTGCGCGAGCGTGCGGACGCCCGTGTAGATCGCGAACTCCAGGCAGACGTGAAGACTGTACTGGGCCGCCCGGTCGCAGAGCTCGCAGAACCGCTCGATAGTTCGTGCTTCTTCCGGCTCCGCGCTCATGACGAGCACGTTCCGCGCGCCGAGTCGCGCCGAGACCTCGAGAAAGCCCTCCGGGATAGCCACCGGGTGCTCGGGCTCGAAGCGAAGGAACTCCGTGTCGAGCACGGATATCCCCGTGTCGGCCAGACGCCGCAGCGTCTCGCGAAGGAGCGGCCCCTCGCTCAGCATATCGTAGGGCGGAACGCCGACGCTCGGCGTGGCCGTCAATCGGATACCGATGGTCCTGAAGCCCGCGGCCGCCGCCACGGACACCAGCTCCGGAGGCGTCGTGTCCAGCACGGTCAGGTGGGCGAGGGAGAGCGGTCGCGCCATCACTGATCCTTTCACTCCTCGAGCAGCACGCAATGTCGAGGCTCGACGCTGACGAACACCTCGTCGCCTTCCGCCATCGGTTCCGGCGCGGCCGAGCGTACGATGAGCTGCCGGCCCTCCCAGTCGATATGGTATTGCGTGAAATCGCCCTGGAACACGCGCTGCCGGATCCGCGCCGGCCACACGTTGACGGGCGTCGCCGGGCGCACGCGGTCGATGCGGAGGCGGACGGTGCGAACGGCCACGAGCGCCTCGGCCCCGACTCGGCGGTCGGGAGAGATGCCGTGGACCAGTGCGCCTCCCGGCGTCTGTATGACCACGAGCCCATCGCGCTCGAGGTCGGGGCGTCGGCGGCCCCGGATCAGGTTGGCCGACCCGACGAAATCGGCGACGAACGTGTTGCGCGGCCGGTCATAGATCTCGGCCGGTGTGCCCACCTGCTCGATGACGCCGTCCCGCATCACCACGATCCGGTCGGAGATGGCGAGCGCCTCCTCGAGATCGTGAGTCACGTACACCGAGGTGATGTCGAGGCGCCGCTGCAGCTCCTTTAGCTCGACCCGCATCTCGGCGCGCAGCTTGGCGTCGAGGTTCGACAGCGGCTCGTCGAAGAGAAGCACGGAGGGCGAGAACACGAACGCCCGGGCCAGGGCCACGCGCTGCTGCTGCCCTCCTGAGAGCTTCGAGGCGCTGCGGGCGCCGAGGTCGCCGAGCTGGACCAGGTCGAGGGCCTCGCGCACGCGGGTCGTCACCTCGGCCTCCGGACGCCGACGCACGCGGAGGCCGTAGGCCACGTTGTCGAACACCGTCATGTGGGGCCAGATGGCGTACGACTGAAAGACCATCGACAGCCCGCGGCGCTCGGCGGGGACGTTCACGGCGGGCGAGGACGAGAACACCGGGCTCCCACCGATCCGGATCTCGCCTGACGTCGGTCGCTCCAGACCGGCGATCGCCCGGAGCGTGGTCGTCTTGCCGCAGCCGGAGGGACCGAGCAGGGTAAGGTGCTCGCCGGCGCCGACGGTGAAGGTCACACCACGGACCGCGACGACCGCGCCGTAGCGCACGACCAGGTCGCGCACCTCGATCGACGCCTGGCTCACGCTCACTCGCCTCCGGCCTGCACGGCGCGGCGGGCCACCGCGAACATGATCGCCAGGGCCGCGGCCACCGCCAGCGTCTGCAAGAGCGCGAGGGCCGCCGTGAGCTCCGAGCTGGTCGAGAACCACGACTCGACGATGGCCGGGGTGATGACCTTGGACTTCGGCCCCATCAGCAAGATCGACGCGCCCAGCTCGCGGACGCTGGCGATGAAGAGCAGGAGCCACGCCGCGACCAGGCCGGGCTTGAGCAGCGGCATGGTGACGGTGCGCAGGCGGTAGCCCCACGTCGCCCCGCACATCTGGGCGGACTCCTCGAGCGAGCGGTCGATCTGGAGGATAACCCCCGAGATCGTCCGGAGCCCCAGCGGCAGGAACACCGTGAGGTACGCGATCAGGAGGAGCCACAGCGTGCCGTAGATCGGGATCGGGAAGACCAGCCAGGCCCACAGCATCCCGAAGGCGAAGACGAGGCGCGGCACCGCCTGCGGGAACATCAGCACGTACTCGATGAGGCCGGCGCCGGGCAGGCGTGAGCGGTAGATCAGCCACGCGAGGAACCCCATCAGGACGACGCCGAGGCTCGCGGTGGCGAAGCCGAGGAGCAGGCTGTTCCAGAGTGCCGAGCGCACGGCGTCGAGCGAGAGCGCGGTCGCGTAGTTGGCGAGCGTGAAGTTGTCGCGCCGGGGAAACGCGGCGGTCAGGCGCTGGAACGAGGCGTACACGATCGTCAGCACCGGCAGGATCACCGCGACGCCCAGATAGCCCAGGCAGATGCCGAGGAACGGCCAGCGCAGCCGTCCGACGTCCATGACGCGAGGCCGGAAGGCCTTGCCCGTGATGGTGGCGTAGCTGCCGCCGCTCACGATGCGGCGGTAGACCCACACCATCGCGAACATCACGGCGAACAGCGACACGCCCATCGCCGCCGCCGTCGGGAAGCGCGGCGGGTACTGCGACACGAGCTGGTACATGGCCGTGGTCACGACGTAGAAGCGGTTGGGGAGGCCGAGGACCAGCGCGGCCGAGAACGAGCCCAGCATCTCGGCGAAGACGAAGATGGCCGCCCCGAGCACGCCGGGCAGGACCAGGGGCAGCGTGATGCGCAGCATCGTCCGCAAGCGACTGGCGCCGAGGACCTGGGAGGCTTCCTCCAGCGCGGGGTCCATCGATTTCATCACGGCCCCGATCATCACGAAGGCGACCGCGCCCTCGAAGAGGGCCATCACCCAGGCGATCCCCCACGGGGTGTTGATGTCGATGAGGTGCCCGTCTCCCCCGAGTGCGCGCCAGATTTGATTGACGAACCCGCTCGTCGGCGAGCCGATGAGCGCCCAGGCGAGGGCGCCCATCAGCGGCGTCACGTAGTACGGCAGCGCCATGAGCTGCTCGAATGCCGCGCGGCCGGGCACGTTCGTGCGCGAGAGGATCCATCCCATGGCGAAGCCGACGACGACGGCCAACACCGTCGCTATCGCGGCGACGAGCAGCGTGTTGCCGAAGATGTGGGCGTAGCGGCCGAGGTCCGCGTAGTTGGCGAGGCCGTAGGCCTCGGGCGGGCGGGCTTGTGGATCGCCCACGCTCAGCGAGGCCTGGATGAGATAGGCGATCGGATAGAGGACGAGGACGGCAGCGCCCCCACCGACGAGCAGGCTGACAAGGCGCGGGCCCGGCCGCCAGGACCGGGCCCGCTCGAAGTGCGTCACGGCGGGGAGGCTCACAACCCCATGATCGAGTTCCACTCCTTCACGAACACGGGGTGGCTCGCCACGTAGTCGTTCCAGTCCGTGGGGAAGAGAAGCTTGAAGTCCGCCAGCCGCTTGCCCGTGGGCATCGGCGGGGCGTCGGTCCGCAGCGAGCCGTAGAGGAGGATCTTCTGGTTCTGGTAGACCGCCTGGCCGCGCTTGGACAGCGCCCAGTCCACGAAGAGCTTGGCCGCCTCCGGATGGGGGGCGCGATTGACGACGCCGATGAAGAACGCCGTGGCCGGCAATCCGTCGGGCGGCGCCACGAACTCGATGTCCGCACCCTTCTCCGCGAAGAGCGTGTAGCCGGCGTACTCGGCGAGCACGCACATGCGGTCGTCGCCCTTGGACAGCCGGTCGAAGAGCTGGGCGCGGGCGTCGAAGCCCTTCGGCCGCTGCTTGGCGAACTCCTGCCAGAAGTCGTTGCCGTAGAGCTTGCGCAGCACGTACCACTGGGCGTGCTGCATGCCGGAGGTGGCGAGCTTCGCGCTGATCCCGTCCTTGAAGGCCGGGTTGAGGATGTCCTTCCACGTCTTCGGCGCCTGCTCGGGCTTCACCTTGGCGCGGTTGTAGGAGATGCCGGCGAAGCTGACGCCGCCCCAGGTGTAGTGACCGGCGGGGCCCGACTGGTGCTCGGCCTTGTACGCGCTCAGCTCCGGTGAGACGTGCACCTCCCAGCCGCTCTTCTTCTGGAAGTCGATGGCCGGCGAGATGTCGGAGAGCTGCAGCACGTCGACGCCGAAACGGCCGGCCGACCGCTCTGCGGTGATCTTCGCGTAGAGCGCCCCGGTCTGCAGCCGCACGTAGCTGGTCTTGATCTTCGGGAAGTCTTTCTTGAACGAGTCGAGCACGACGCCGATTCCGGCCTCGCCGTCGTGGCTGTAGTAGACGACCTCGCCTTCCTGCTCGGCCTTGGCGACGTCGGCGAGGGTCTGGAAATCCAGCACCTTGGTGGCGGCGCGCGCCTGCGCCGAGGCGA
>JAHFDK010000502.1 GCA_023249095.1 Candidatus Rokuibacteriota bacterium
GATCGAAAACGTCCGACTCTTCAAGGAACTCGAAGCTCGCACGCACGACTTGACCCGCTCGGTGGGAGAGCTGACGGCGCTGAGCGAGGTCGGGCGTGCGCTCAGCTCGACCCTCGACCTGGAGACCGTGCTCCAGACCATCGTGGTCCGGGCGAACGGGCTGGCGGGGACCGCCGGCTGCAGCGGCATCATCCTCGTCTGGGTAATCGCTGGCCCGGAGGCGGAACTCCTCCCGCGCCTCGTCGTACTCCCAGATGGCCGCCGCGGGCGGAGCCTCGAAGCTACCGCTTCACATCTTCTAGGAGCGGGCACCTCACGGGGCCGAGGGAAACCGTGCCCCTCGACATAAAGGCCCGTTCTCGGAAGTCGGCGAACGTTGCCTTCTCCAGTCGGTCCTCGTCGTCTCGGCGTTCCCGTGCAGTTCGCTTCATTACCCGTCTAAATCCGACCCGACGACACTATCTCGGATCGCGTACCAAGCCAGAAGACGGATCGTGCCTCCTTGTACATTGGAGTCAACCCAGGACCGGCCGATCGCCCACGTATTGAACCAAGAGATACCGAAGCCAAGCGGAAGCAGGAGAAGTGGGAACAACCACATGGCAAGTCAAGCCCCCCTCCGGCCTGGAGCGGGCCAGCCAGGACGGACTAGCCGTCACGGGAGAGCAAGCCACCACCGACGAACGAGCCTGGGGCCGAAGCTGCATCTACTTCACCGATCCCTGGACCAGTCCCGCCGCGGCCGAGCAGTGGGACCTGACCTTTGCCGGTGTGTATCGCGTCACGCCCGATCTCGGCACGCTGACCCTGCTCGTCGGTGACTTCGTGTTGCCGAACGGCCTCGCCTTCACCCCCGATGAATAAGGTGCTCTACATCAACGACTCTCGACGCGGACACATCCGGGCCTTCGACCTGCTGCCCAATGGCACCCTCGCGAAACAGACCGATCGCGTGTTTGCCGATCTACGGGGCCCCGAGCCCGGCGTCCCCGACGGCATGAAAGTGGATGTTGACGGCAACGTCTATTGCGGCGGAGCGGGGGCCTCTGGATCATGGATCCGAAGGGCAAGAAGCTGGGCCGCATCGTCCACGGGGCTCCCGCCACCACCAACCTCGCGTTCGGCGGCGATGACTGGAAAACCCTGTACTTCACCAGCCGGAATCACCTGGGCTCCGTGAACGTGAAGATTCCTGGCATACCCGTGCCGACCCCGAAGAAATAACGGGAGGCGACGTCAGGAATCACGCCTCCCGGGACCGGCCGGCAGCCCTGGCATCGGAGGGCTTGTTCTTCGAGGTGCCAGCGGACTCCGCTGACCTGCAGATCGCGCATGCTACGTCATGCTTGCCGTGGAACTTCGCGAGCTGATCACGCTCGTGACCGTGGTTGATGCTGGCTCCCTGCGGCTCGCTGCTGAGCAATTGCATGTCAGCCAGCCGGCCGTCACCCGCCGGATCCAGCGCCTGGAGATGGACAAGAAACGCCGCGAGGCGATGCTGCACAAGATCCAGCAGCTCATGTACGACCAGGCGATGTTCGCCCCGATCGTCGAGTCGGCGTTTCTGACCGGCGTCGGACCGCGGTTGGCGGAGCTCCCCACGATCACGGGCCACCCGTATCTCTCACCGTACGAAGACCTGAAGCTCAAGGGACGATGAGATAGGCGAACAGCTTCGGATCGAGCTGGTGGCGATACTTCTCCAGCACCGGACCCACGGCGCGCATGAACGCGTCGCGCTCGGCGTCCGTGAGGTGAATCACGTCGTTCCTCGCGGGATCGAGCTTCGTCATGATCTCGGCGTCCTCGGCCGCCGCCAGCTGTCGCTGGTACGCGGTCGCCTCCCGGGCTGCCGCGTTCACGGCGACCTGCACCTCCGTCGGCCATGCTCGGTATTGCGCCGCGTTGCACACGAGCGCGGCGGCGCCCCAGAAGTGCCCGCTGAGCGTGATGTAACGATGATAGTTGTGGACGCCGAAGTTGTAGATGTTGGTGAGTGGATTGTCCTGGGCCTG
>JAHFDK010000340.1 GCA_023249095.1 Candidatus Rokuibacteriota bacterium
GGCACCGTCGTGAAGGCGATGCCCGACCGCATCCAGATCGCGTGGCGCGGCCAGACGCTCGAGGCGGTGAACTCGCCGACCCGTTCGTACCTGCCCCCGCCCGAGAGCCCGATCGCCTTTTTCATCCGGCCGGAATACGTCCGGCTGATCCGGAAGGACCGCGGCGCGCCGGACGTCGCGCACCACATGAACCTGATGCGCGGGCGCATCGTGGGCGAGGCCGACTTCGGCACGGTGTGGTCGCTGCGCCTGCGCCTCGACACGCCGGGCGCGCCGGCGCAGGGCGACTTCGATCTCGAGGTCGAGGTGCCGCACCTCGTATACGAGATCCTCGAGATCGAGTGCGACCGGCACTGGGAGTTCTCGATCCACCGCGGCTCGATCCACGTCTTGCCGACGTGATGCCGCCGTCGGTCGTCGAGCTGGCGGGCGTGCAGGTGACCTACGGCGGCGCCGCCGTGCTCGACGTGCCGGCGCTCGGCGTGCGGCCGGGCGAGATCCTGGCCGTCGTCGGCCCGAACGGGAGCGGGAAGTCGACGCTCCTGCGGGTGATCGGGCTGCTCGAGCGTCCCACGCGGGGCGTCGTGCGGATTCACGATCGCCCGGTGGATGCGCGGCACTCACTGGCCGAGCGGCGGCGGATGGCGACGGTGTTCCAGCGACCGCTCCTGGCCGACATGACCGTCGCCGAGAACGTCGCGCTGGGATTGCGGTTCCGCGGCCTCGGCGACGACGCGAACGGGGCGCGCGTCGAGCGGTGGCTCGAACGCCTCAACATCGCGCCCCTCGGGGATCAGCGGGCCCAACGGCTCTCGGGAGGCCAGGCGCAGCGCGTGGCGCTGGCGCGGGCGCTCGTGCTCGAGCCGGAGGTCCTGCTGCTCGACGAGCCGTTCTCGGGGCTCGACGCGCCAGCACGGGCCGCGCTGCTGCCGGACCTCGGGGTCATCCTGCGTCAGGATCGTGTCACCACGATTCTGGTGACCCACGACCGCGGCGAGGCGCAGGCGCTCGCCGACCGGGTCGCGGTGCTGATGGCGGGACGCGTGCTGCAGCTCGACGACACCGCGCGCGTCTTCCACGCCCCCGCCTCCGAAGAGATCGCGCGCTTCGTGGGCGTCGAGACGATCGTGACGGGCCGGGTGATCGCGCGCGAGGCGGGCGTCACCGTCGTTGAGGTCGCGGGCCGAAAGCTCGAGATCGCCGCGGAAGCGCGGGTCGGCGAGCACGTGCGGGTCGGCCTCCGGCCGGAGGACGTCACGCTGCTGCTGCCGACCGAGGTCGCGCCGCTGTCGAGCGCCCGCAACTATTTGGCCGGGACGATCGTGCGCGTCACCCCCTCGACGCCGGCGAACCGGGTCCTCGTCGACGTCGGCTTCCCGCTCGTCGCCACCGTGACGGCGCGCTCCGCCGCCGATCTGGGCCTGGCCGAGGGCGTGCCGATTACCGCCGCGTTCAAGGCGAGCGCCGCGCACCTCATCGGCCCGGCCGCCTCGGCCGGGTGACTCCGGCGGCGCAACGTTCTACTTGACAGAAGGTTCTATATTTCGATAAGCTTCGAAATGTGTAACGAAGGAGGGTGCCATGAGCGCCAAGGTTCATCTGCACATGCACGCGTCGGATCTGGGCAAGAGCCGGGACTTCTACGAGCGGTTCTTCGGCAGCGCGCCGGTCAAGGAGAAGGCCGGCTACGTCAAGTTCCTGCCCGAGTGGGCGCCGGTCAACCTGGCGCTGTCGACCGGACAGTCAGGGGGCGACGGGGTGGTGGATCACGTCGGAGTCCAGGTGGACTCGCCGGCGGGCGTCATGGAGCAGCTGGCCCGTGTGAAGACGAGCGGGCTGCCGGTCCGCGAAGAGATCGGCGTCGACTGTTGCCACGCGAATCAGGACAAGTTCTGGGTGCGGGACCCCGACGGGGTCGAGTGGGAGGTGTACTACCTGAACTACGATCTCGAAGACGAGACGCCGAAGGCGCGCGCCACCGCTCTACCGCTCGCGCAGGACGCCGCGTGCTGCGCGCCCTCGTGCTGCGCCACGAGCTCGTGACGGAGGTGCGCGGCGAGAGGTGAGTTCCGAGCATCGGGAATTCACCCTTGCCCGCCGTCTGGCCGCCGAAGCGACGGGCTCGGCGCTCCTGGTCGCCGCGGTCGTCGGATCGGGCATCATGGGGGAGCGCCTCGCTGGTGGCAACGTCGCGGTCGCGTTGCTCGCCAACACGCTGGCGACCGGCGCGGCGCTCGTCGCGCTCATCTTGACCTTCGGGCCGATCTCGGGGGCGCACTTCAATCCGGTCGTGACGCTGGCGGACGCATCCCAGGGGGGTCTCGCGTGGCACGACGTGACGGGCTACGTGGTCGCCCAGGTGATGGGCGCGCTTGCGGGAGTCGCGGTTGCGAACCTGATGTTCGGGCACCCGATCCTTTTCGCCTCGAGCCAGGCGCGGTCGGGCACGACGCAAGTGTTCGGTGAGTTCGTGGCCACGTTCGGCCTGCTGACGGTGATCTGGGGATGCACCCGGCTGCGGCCAGCGGCGGTGCCGTTCGCCGTCGCGGCCTTCATCACGTCGGCCTACTGGTTCACGGCATCGACCTCCTTTGCGAACCCTGCTGTCACTCTCGCTCGCTCTCTGAGCGATACCTTCGCGGGAATTCGCCCGGCCGATGTGCCAGGCTTCGTCATGGCGCAGATGGTCGGCGCCGCCACCGCCACGCTGTTGTTTCGGTGGCTCGTGCCGACTCCGGGGCGACGAGACCGCGGACATGGGGATGCGGGTGTCGCGACGACGAGCGGTGGGATCACGACGCGGCTCGCGACGGCCGCGGATGCCCCGTCCATTGCGGTGATCTACAACGAAGGTATCGCGGATCGCATCGCGACGTTCGAGACGCTGCCCCGGACGGCTGACCAGATGGCCGCGCTCCTTCATGAGAAAGGGGACCGCTATCCCACCGTGGTCGTCGAGCGCGACGGTCGGATCGTGGGCTGGGCGGGGGCCGGCCCATATCGAGACCGAGCGGCCTATGCGGGGGTCTCCGAGCACTCGGTGTACGTCGCGCGCGCCGCCCGAAGCACCGGCGCCGGGCGCGCGGCGTTGGAGGCGCTCTGCCGCGCCTACGCCGAGCGAAACTTCTGGAAGATCGTGTCACGTATCTTTCCGGAAAACATGGCGAGCCTGGCCGTCCACGAGCGGTGCGGCTTCCGGGTGGTGGGTGTCTACCGACGCCACGGCAAACTCGAGGGCGAGTGGCGCGACTGCGTGATCGTCGAGCGGCTTCTCGGCCCGGTGTCACCGGAAACGAGCGCAGGAGCTTGACACTCCGGGGGCTCCAAGGCTATAAGAAAGCGTCGACATCGAGTAGTGACGGCTCCTCCACCGCACAGGGAGGCCTCGCATGGACCAGGAGTCCCTCATCGAACGACTGATGGCCGAGAACGAGGAGTTCCGGCGCCTTCGGGGCGAGCATCGCGCCCACGACCAGGAGCTGGAGACGCTCAAGGGAACCCCCCCGCTCTCGGCGGACCAGCAGTGGCGCATCAGCGAACTGAAGAAGCTGAAGTTGATGGCCAAAGACCGGATGGAGACGATCATCCGGCACGTTCGATCCGGCGTCACCGCCTGACGAGCGCTCGGCCGTCGAAGGCGTTTCGCGGCCTCTCGCACCTTTCTTCGAAGGGCGCCGCCCGCATGGTGGACGTTTCCACAAAACAGGAGACGGTTCGCGAGGCGGTCGCCCGCGCAATCCTCCGGATGAAGCCCGCGACACTCCGCGTGATCCGGCAGGGGAATGCGCCGAAGGGCGACGTCCTCGGCGTTGCGCGCACCGCCGGCATCCTGGCCGCCAAGCGCACGCCCCAGTTGATTCCCCTCTGTCATCCACTACGCATCACCGGCCTCGACGTCGCGTTCAGCGATGACCTCCGCCGCGGGGAGCTGACCGTCGAGGCACGCGTGCGGACCGTGGACAAAACCGGCGTCGAGATGGAAGCGCTCACAGCCGTCGCGGTGGCGGCGCTGACCGTCTACGACATGGTGAAAGCCGTGGAGCGCGGCGTGACTATCGCGAAGATCCAGCTCGTCGAGAAGTCCGGCGGCAAGTCCGGCCTCTGGCGCCGAAAATAGGCACGAACGTCTATGTCAGACGTCCGGAGCCGGGTCGCTTCTTTCTCGGGCCACCCCCGGTCTGATCCGGCCTCATGGCACCCGCTACAATAAAGACCGCGCTAAAGACCGCGCTGATCCACTCCGACGCGTGGACGCGCTTTGACTACGGCCCGCAGCATCCGCTGCGGATGGAGCGTCTCGGGCTCACCTGGCGCCTCATGGAGGCGTACGGTCTCACGGCGCTGCCCGGCGCGGTCGTACGCGCGCCAGAGCCCGCGCCCGAGAGCGCGCTCGCCGTCTATCACGGGGCCGAGTACCTCCAGATGCTCAAAGCGACGAACGGCGGTCAGGCGCCCAAGCTCGCCGAGCGCTTCGGCCTTGGGCCCGGGGACAATCCCGTGTTCCCCGGGCTCTGGGACGCGGCGCGGCTCTGCGCCTCTGGCTCGCTCCTGGCGGCCGACCTCGTCGCGAGCGGACAGGCGGATCGCGTGTTCCACTTCGCCGGAGGCCTGCACCACGCCATGCCCTCGCGCGCGTCGGGCTTCTGTTACGTCAACGACGCGGTGCTGGCGATTCTCCGGTTGCGCGAGCAGGGGCTGCGCGTCCTCTACGTCGACATCGACGCGCATCACGGCGACGGGGTGCAGCACGCGTTCTACGGTGATCCGGCCGTCCTGACGATCTCGACCCACGAGCGCGGCGATTACCTCTTCCCGGGCACCGGGTTCGTCGAAGAGGTGGGGACGGGCGCCGGCGTCGGCTACTCGGTCAACCTCCCGCTCGAGCCGTTCACCGATTCGTCGGTCTACCTGCCCGCGTTCGAGCAGATCGTCCCGCCGCTGTTCGGGGCGTTCCGGCCCGATGTCGTGGTCGCGCAGCTCGGCATCGACTCGCACCGCACCGACCCGCTGACACATCTGGCGCTCGACATCCAGGGGTTTGCGCGCGCCGTCTCGCGGATCACGGAACTCTCCCCCAAGCTCGTGTGTCTCGGCGGCGGGGGCTACGATCTACAAAATGTCGCGCGCGCGTGGACCGCGGCATGGGCCGTGCTGAACGACGTCGAGCTGCCCGCCGCGCTTCCCGCGTCATTCGCGGCGGACGCGCGCCGCTACGAGTTCGTGTCGGACTCGCTCTGGGATACGGCCGAGCCGCTCCCCGACCATCGGCACCTGCGCGCGCAGGAGTACGTCGCGCGCCAGATCGAAGCGATCCGCCGGACCATCTTCCCGATCCACCACCTGTAGCCGGGCGCGGGCGAGGTCCGCGGATCTCCGCGCGGGGGACACGCGAGCATGAGCCCGCGGACCGCCGTGGACCCGGGTGGTCACGCCGTTCGGCCGATCGCTGCGTGGGCGGGCCGCGTACGGTACACTGAGACACTTGTCATGCCGCTGAGCACGATCGAACGCACGATGGAACGGGCATGAAATTCACCCTACGTCTGGTCAGTGCGATCTGGCTCTCGGTGATGCTGGTCATCGGGGTCTTCGCCTATCTCCAGATCCGTGAGGAGCGCGGGCGGCTCGTCGGCGATCTGCAGCGACGAGCGGTGCTCGTCGCCGAAGCGTTCAGCGACGCGATCGAGCCCGCGGCCAAGCAGTCCCCGGCGGCGGTCGAGCGGATCGTCAAGAAGTTCGGACAGACCCAGCGCGGCATCGCCGTCTACGACCGCTTTGCCAACCTGCGAACCGCGACGCCCGACATCGCCCCGGTCCTGCCGCCGACCCTGCCCGAGGTGACCGATGCGATCTCCGGGAACGTCGCGACCCAGGGGCTCCGACCCATCGGCGACCGCACCCGGTACATCTACGCGGCGCCGCTCCTGTCCGACAACCAGCCCGTGGGCGCGGTCGCGGTGCTCCTCGACGCC
>JAHFDK010000503.1 GCA_023249095.1 Candidatus Rokuibacteriota bacterium
GCAAAGATCGTTCCCAGCGCGACTCCTTCCCGCATCAGAGGGACGGCCAGCACCGTGTGATGACCGAAGCGGCGTTGCAGATCCCGACCAACTGGGAACTCGGCTTCCGACAAGGTAGCCAAGTCGGGAAAGTGAAGGGTTGCGCCATCGATCACCGAGCGGGCCGCAACGGTGCCGCGCACGAGCGGTACGCGGAAATCGGCCGCTAGACTCTGCCAGAACGAACCGACGCCAGCGGCAGGGCGAAGCACATTGGCCTCGCGGATAAGGAGGAGGAGGTCGTTAGCACCGCAAAGCCGCGCGGCGCTGGCGACCAGTGAGTCGAAGACCGGTTGGACGTCGGTTGGCGAGCTGCTGATGACTCGCAGGATCTCGCTCGTCGCGGCTTCCCGGTGGCTAGCCTGCGCTACTGCTCCTTGAAGTTCGGCATTCTCGCGGGTGAGAGCTGCCACGCGGTCGCGCAGTGCTGTAATTTCGGCGAGCAGATCTGCGTTCGCGTCGCCTGAAGTCATGAATCTGTCCTCACGTCAGCTCCATCATCTCCGCCTCCGCCTTCTCCAGCCAGTACCGCATCTCCATCTCGCGGTACATCATCGTCGCGGTGGCGAGATGCTCCTGGGCTTGTTCGCGCTTGCCGGTGCGCCGGTAGAGCTTGCCGAGGCCGAGGTGGCAGTGTGCGACGAGGGGACGCATGCCGAGCTCGTTGGCCAGGGTGAGGGCCTGGCGGTAGTCGGCTGCGGCTAGCTCACGCTCCGGGGGCTCGCACCGCGCCGCAATGTCGCCGAGGAGGCGCAGAGCATATGCCTCGTTGCCACGTTCCTGGTGCTCCCGGGCGAGCGCCAGTGCACGCTCAGCCAGGGCCTGTGCCTCTCCCAGGCAGCCGGCCTGGAGATGCGCCTCCCCCAGGGGAAAACGACAGATCGACTGATCGCCGACTATGCCTGTGGCCGTGGTCTGTTCCAACGCCCGTATGAGCAGCGGCACGGCGTCGGCCCTCTCCGGCCGCGACCCCTCGTCGTTGCGTCGGCTCACTGTCGAAATCACGCTGCGAGCTTAGGAGAACGGTACAGCGTCACATCGGACGTCGGCGGATCGAACAGGTCCACGCGGTGATTATACCCGCGGCGGGCTCAGGCGTCCGGCCGAGGGGGGCCGCCAGAGACGCAGAGCCCCGTTTTCAGCAGCCTGCTACCAGCTCGAGCTCCACCGGCTCCGCCTCGGGGGGCGGACTCATCCTCGGCAGGTCCTCATCAGTCCGCTCGCCGTTGCGCTTCACGATGCGAGCCGGCGTGCCGACGACGGTGCAGAACGGGGGCACGTCGTGGTTGATGACGAAGGCGTTGGCCCCGACCTTGGCGTGATCGCCGACCCGGATCGGCCCGAGGAGGATCGCATTGGTCCCGATGAAGACGTGATTCCCCACGCTCGGATGGCGGCGGCCGCGGTACTTTCCCGTCCCGCCCAGGGTCACGTTGTGGAACATTACGCAGTGATCGCCGATCGTCGCCGTTTCCCCGATCACCACCCCGGCGCCGTGGTCGAGGAAGAACCCCTTGCCGATCCGCGCGGCCGGATGGATCTCGACCCCCGTCCAGAAGCGGGTGAACACCGACAGGAGGCGCGAGACGAGCCGAAGCCCGATGCGCGTCCGGAGCCAGTGCGCCAGCCGATAGAGCAGGATCGCGTGGAGCGGGACGTGGCACAGGACGATCTCCACCCAGCCGTGGGCGGCGGGATCGTTCCGCTTCACCGCGCGGATGTCTTCCAGTATCGTTCTGACCATCGCGCCCTCCCGGAAAAGCAAGGACGCCCGCGACGGGTGGTCGCGGGCGTCACGTTGATTGTTGATGCCCTCGCCGGACCGATCGGTCGCTCCCTAGACGACACCCTCCTTTCGGGGTCGCGTACAGATGCAGTCGCGACACCTTGACCGTACGCCGGCGGTTTTCATCGGCGGGGTGCGGGGAGCCGGTGACTTCACGCCTCGAGAATACCGCGGCGCGCCCGGACCGAC
>JAHFDK010000341.1 GCA_023249095.1 Candidatus Rokuibacteriota bacterium
TGACAGCGTGACGCGTCGAACGCTCCTGATCGGTGCGGTGGCTTTGCTCGCGGGAGTCGGGCTGTGGCAACTCGGGCAGGGCGCGTGGATCTACGTCAAGGCTCGGCTCGCCCAGCGCCTGTTGCAGAGAGCCTGGGCGCGGACCCTCCGGGGCGAGCCGGAGGCGAGGCCGTGGCCGTGGGCCGACACCTGGCCCGTGGCGAGGCTGCAGGTGCCGGCGCACGGCGTCGACCTCATCGTCCTCACCGGCGTCAGCGGCCGGACGCTGGCCTTCGGCCCCGGTCATGCGCCGGGAAGCGCCGTCCCCGGATCTCACGGCACGGCGATCGTCACCGGGCACCGTGACACGCACTTCCGCTTTCTGGAGCGTGTGCAGCAGGGCGACGCGATCATCGTGGAGGGGCCGGACCGGCGGCGCTCACGACTTCGGGTGCAGGAGACGTCGGTGGTCGATTCGCGCACCGCGGTGATCCGGACCGAGGACCGGTCGGCCGGGCTGGTCCTGGTGACCTGCTATCCGTTCGACGCCGTCAGGCCCGGGGGCCCGCTACGTTACGTGGTGACCGCAAGCGCATCGGGCGAATGAGGCCGCCGACGGCTGAGCGGCAGCTGTGATAGCTATGATATAAGACGCTCGGGCTGGATCCTCTTCCCAGAGGAGAGATGAACGTGCTCAAGTCGCTCGCCTGGGTGTATACCGCGGGGTTCGTGGGCATCTTCCTGATCACCCACGCGCCCGGGCTCACGGACGCCAGCGGCTACCTCCTCGGCCTGTTCAAGATCGACCCCATCGACGACATCGTCCACCTGCTCTCTGGAATCGCCGGCGGAGTCGTGGCGGTGTGGGCGCCGGGCTCGATCCGCACATATCTCCAGTGGATCGGCCTCCTCTACGGACTGGACGCCGTGGCCGGCCTCACGCAGGGAAGAGGGCTCCTGGATCTCAGCATCTTCACGCAGGGCATGGGCACGCCCGATTTCAGCTTGACGAACTTCCTGGTGAACCTGCCCCACATCGTGCTCGCCGGGATCGCGCTCGTGTTCGGGTTCCGCAAGAGCCCGCCGCCCGCCCGTAGTGCGGCGTAGGCCCCGACGCCACCGACGCGCCTGGGCCCTTGTCGGACTCGCGGCCGTGAGCGCGGCCGTGCTCGGCCTGATCGCTCTCGCCGCTCCCGCCCGGTTCATCGGCGCCAACTGCTTCAGTGTTCGAAGCCAGCCGACCGGACGATCGGCGGAGCTCCTGCGCGTCACCGCGGACGTGAAGGGCTATTCCCGCAGCCAGTCGTCGACCTACCTCACCCTGCCCGAGTGGTACATCGTCTACAGCACCGAGGAATACGCGTCGTTCGTCACGTCGCGCGCTCCCAGCCGCTTCCCGTACTTCGCCGCCATCCGGCAGTACTGGCGCTACTACAAGCAAGTCTGCCGGGCGACCAAGCGCGTCTACCCCTTCGACGCAGGCGTCCATCTCATGCTCGGCATCATCGGCCTGAGCTTCTCGATGGAGAACGCCGTCAAGGGTGGGTACGAGAACACGGTCGGCGTGATCACGGAGGGGATCGGCTTCTATCACACCGACGAGGACGTCTTCGCGCGCAAGACCGCGCGCGAGTACGCGGAGTTCATGCATACGACCCCGTGGTACGAATTCCCGTTCGCGGGCAAGCTCAAGGCCCTGTGGAAGGAGACGCCGCTCTGGGGGCCCGACGTCGTCCGGAAGTGGGAGCGGCGATTCGCCCTGAGCGTCGAATACGCGGTGAAGGCGGTGTACGGAGGGATCATCCGGTGGAGCACCGGCGCCGTGTACCTGCCTGAGGACCACGTGATCCACGCATGGATCGTCGACGCTCCCGATCGGATCTTCGACGACGACAGGATCCGGAAGGTCAAGGCGGTCGCCCCCCGGTCCTACATCGTCACGCTCCCTCGCTACGAAGCCTTCACGCAGGTGGTCACGGCGCTGGTGAAGCAGGGCGTGCGGTTTCGCGACCTTGCCGGAAACGACGAGATTCTCCTGACGGCGATCGCGCCCCGCGATTGGGACTATCGCCTCGCCACGGGCGGGCTCCTGTTCAGTGACGAGATCCTGACGAACCCGGCCGCGAAGCGGATCGCCGTGAGAGCACCCGTCAGCTCCTTGCACGTGATCCTGGCCGATCTGCCGAGACGCGGCGTGAGCATCGAGCACCTCTACGACTACTGAAGCCAGGCCGCGCTCACGATGTTTGCGCTGACCAGGATCAGGCGGGCGCTCGCGAAGCCGTTCGTGATCGCCCTGCTTCTCTTCGCGCTGATTGCCTTCGTCGCCCTCCGGAAGACCCTCTACTACGCTGCGGATCCCGCGGGTGAAAAGGACTGCCCGCCCGTGGCGCCCGCCGGGTCCGATCCGTCCAGGCCCGGTCGGATTCAGCTGGCGGCGCCCGCATCACTCGTCTGGGTGCAGCGGGGCGGGACGGTCAACGATGCGAGCTGCCTCAGTCGGACGCCCGTCTACGGCGTGGTGGCGGTGCGCGAGGTCGACGACATCCGAGCGGCCCTCACCTTCGCCCGCGACAACGGCCTGAAGGTGTCCGTGGCCGGCGTCAGGCACAGCATGGGGGGCCAGGCATTCGCACGCAACGCGCTCGTCCTGGACATGACACGGCTGAACCGGATGTCGCTCGACGCGCAGACCCGGACCTTGACCGTGCAGAGCGGCGCCACCTGGCACGACATCCAGAGCTTTCTCCACCCGCGGTTTGCCGTGAAGGCGATGCAATCGACCGATATCTTCACCGTCGGCGGCTCGATCGCCGTGAACGCCCACGGTATGGATCATCAGGCCGGCTCCGTCGGGCGGACGGTCCGCGCGATGCGCGTCATGCTCGCCGACGGCTCGATCCAGACGCTGAGCCCCACCGACAACCCGCGGCTCTTCCATCTGATCGTCGGCGGCTACGGCCTGTTTGGCGTGATCCTGGACGCCGACCTGGAAGTGACCCCCAACGTCGTCTACCGATCCGAGCGCCGAGTGATCCGTTACCGCGAGTTCCCCACCGTCTTCAACGACGAGATCGGGCCCGCGCCGCAGTACGGGCTGATGTACGGCCACCTCTCCACCGCGCCGCACTCGTTCCTGGACGAGATGCTCCTCTACACCTATCGGCTGGAGAGCGCCCGCGGGGCGGTGATTCCCCCGCTCGGCGAGGTGCGCGCGGTGAGGCTGCGACGGCTCGTCTTTAATCTCGCCAAGCAGGGGACGCTCCCGATGCGCCTCAAGTGGCTGGCCGAGAAATACGTCGAGCCGCGCCTGGAGTCCTGCCCGGTGAGCCGGAACCAGGCCCTCGCCGAGGGCGAGGCATGCCTGGTATCGCGGAATCACCCGATGCACGACTCCGTGAAATATCTCAAGAACGGCCTCGACGGCGAGACCGACATTCTTCACGAGTACTTCGTTCCGCGCGACCGATTCGTCGCGTTCGTGGACGGCATGCGAAGCGTGCTGCGCGCCCGGCGAGCCAATCTGCTGAATGCGTCCGTGCGGGTCGTGCACCCGGAGGACAACGTCCTCACGTATGCGCCGACGGAGATGTTCGCGGTCGTGCTCTACATGAACCAGACCACCGACGCCGCCGGTCATGCCCACATGCGGGCCTTGACGGGAGAGCTCATCGATGTCGCGACCGGTCTGGGCGGAACGTTCTTCCTGCCCTACCAGCTGCACTACACCGCCGAGCAGCTCCAGCGAGCCTATCCGGCGATCAAGGAGTTCTTCGCGGCCAAGCGGCAGTACGACCCGGGCGTCCTGCTCACGAACACCTTTTACGAGAAGTACGCGCCGCCTTTACACGGGGGGCCTTGAAGGGCCTCACATGATCGTCTGTGAACTGACCGTCCCCTTCTCGGGGCGGTTCGAGCGCCGAGCCTAGCTCGCCCACGACGCCCCGGCGCTCTCGTCCAGGCCGGGGCGCTGGTACGCATCATGGCGTTCGGCTAGACTCCCCAGCAACCGTCCTCACCGAGGTGCCCATGCGACTGATCGGGCTCGCGGTCATTTTCACTCTCGGCCTCCTCGCCACGCCGCTCGCCGCCGGGCTCGGAACGCACTACTCGCGCGAGCCAATGAGGGCCCAGGCGGAGTCAGCGAGCGGGCGCGCCCGCCGGCCGCGCTCCTGCGCGTTCGGATCGTTCGCGGTGCCCGCAACCACGCGCCCCATGATGCCCTGCGCGATCGCGGCCAGCCGGAACATCGCGAACGCGAGACAGAACTCCCAGTCGGCGATCGCGGCGCGTCCCGCACGCCGGCAGTAGGCCGCGACGTAGTCCTGCTCGGTCGGGATGCCCAGCGCCGTCAGGTCCTTGTCCGCCAGCCCCTCCCACTCACGCGTGAAGCGGTACGGCAGGCAGTAGTACGCCAGGTCAGCGAGCGGGTGGCCGAGCGTCGACAGCTCCCAGTCGAGCACGGCGACGACGCGCGGCTCGGTCGGATGAATGATGACGTTCCCGAGCCTGAAGTCGCCGTGGACGAGCGCCGTCTCGTCGCTCGCCGGGATGTGCGCGGGCAGCCACGGGATGAGGCGTTCCATCGACTCGATCTTCTCCGTCTCCGAGGCGCGATACTGCTGCGTCCAGCGGTGGATCTGGCGCGCGAAGTAATTGCCGGGCCTCCCGAAGTCCGCGAGACCGAGCGCCTGCCAGTCCGCCGTGTGCAACCGCGCGAGGACGTCCATGAGCGACTCGTAGATGAGGCGCCGCTCGCGCGGCGCCACGCCCGGGATCGCCGGATCGATGATGACGCGCCCGTGCACGCAGTCCATGACGTAGAACGCGGTGCCGATGACCGCGTCGTCTTCACACAGCGCGAACGTGCGCGGCACCGGGAAGCCCGTGGTGCCGAGCGCGGTGATGACCCGGTACTCTCGCTCCACCGCGTGCGCGGAAGGCAAGAGCTTGCCCGGCGGCTTCCGGCGCAGCACGTACTCCCGGCCGCCCGCCGAGACATGATAGGTCGGGTTGGATTGGCCGCCCCGGAACTGGCGCACCTCGAGCGAGCCGCTGAAGCCCTCCACGCGCTCGCGCATGTAGCGCTCGAGCGCGCTCACGTCGAAGCGGTGGGCTTCACGGACCTCGGCCGTTTGCGAGATCATCCCCCTCGGCCTCCTCCCGTGCGCGCGCCAGTATAATCCCACTCGCGATATTCCCACTCCAGGAGGGCCGCCCACGATGCTCGCGCGACCGAAGACGCGCTCATGATCCGCGAGGTTCCGGGACGCCGGCCACGCATCGATCCCGACGCGTACGTCGATCCGCAGGCGGCTGTGATCGGCGACGTGACGATCGCGGCCGGCGCCTCCGTCTGGCCCTTCGCGGTGCTGCGGGGCGACCAGGACAACTACGTGACCCTCGGCCGGAACTCGAACGTCCAGGACAACTCGGTGCTGCACGTGACAGCCGAGTTTCCGTGCATCGTCGGCGACAACGTCACGATCGGCCATCGCGCGGTCGTCCACGCCTGCCGGGTCATGAATAACGTGCGCATCGGCATCGGCGCGGTCGTCCTCGACGGTGCCGTGATCGAGGAGGGCGCGCAGGTCGGCGCGGGCGCGCTGGTGCCGCCGGGCAAGGTCGTGCCGGCGGGCTGGCTCGTCATGGGTGTGCCGGCCAGGCCCGTACGGAAGATGGACGCCGCCGAGCTGGAGGACATCCTGAAAAATGCTCGCGATTACATCGCACTCTGGCGCCGCGACTACGGCAATCGCTGACCCGCCCTGGCGCCGCTCTCGAAGTCTATTGACGTCCGCCACGGGTGGAGCCGGGGCGGCCGGCGGGTGCGGCAGGGGTCCCCGGACCCGTTCCCACAGCGCGGGCGGCGGGCGCGGCGCGCCCAGGTGGAGCCCAGCCACCCCGGAGCAGCGCACGCGTGCCGCGTGGTCCGGGGACCCCTGCCGCACCCGCCGGCCGCCCCGGCTCCGAGCTAGTGGCCGT
>JAHFDK010000342.1 GCA_023249095.1 Candidatus Rokuibacteriota bacterium
CGAGACCGACGACGAAGATCGGGAAGACGCCACGGCTCAGCGAGGATGCGTCCAGGCGCCGCGTGGAGCGCATCAGCGTGGAGGCGCCCGCCGGGAGTGTCATCACGGCAGGATAGTGTAAATCCAGTGGCCGAGGCGAGGAACCTTACCGGACTAATTCTCTGGGGTGCGCGGGCCCCTGGAGTTTCCGCTGCTCGCGGCCCGGCGCCACTGCCAGATCTCCAACTCCCGCCTGAGCCTGCTCAGCATTGGCTTGCGGCATTCGACCGTTGCCGCCGGCGCGCCCGAACCTCTGACGGAGGCGTCCGGTAGCGCTGGTCGCGGCGTCTCGCGCCGCCAGCGTGACGTGACCGTCGACAGGGACGGCCATTTCGGCCTCGCGACGATCGGGCTCCGGGACGTCGAGACCCCAGAGCGCGACACACGGCTGACAATGTCGGGTTCTCGGCTGGCGACAGTCCTGACTTCGGGAATGGGCGCCGGAACGGGCACGCGAACTTCCGAAACCTCCGCCGTTTTGCCACTCGAAGCATCCGGTGATGGGACGACCGAGGGGGGGCGGAAGAAGTGGGCCGCGTCGCCCGCCGTGGTGGCGGCGACGCCGATGTCCTCCAGGTACTGTCGTATCGGCTCGGCGTTCCCATGACGGTACGCTTCGATGAGCGAGAGGGCGACCGCGCGGTGAAGGCCCGCGCTCGGCTCGTAGGCGACCCGGCGGCCGAGCACCTTGAGGTGTCCCGTCACGCGGTGGCGGAGCGTGACCTGAAAGCTCTGAGAGCCCGAGTCCCAATGGCTTGGATCGAAGGGGTCGACCGGCGCGCAGTCGCCGACGATCTTCCACGCAGGACCGAACTCACCGAGAGCGAGCGCCAGGGCTCTCTCGAGGTCCGCCAGAGACAACATGGATGGGTCCGGAGGGCGACTAACCCTTCTGGGCGAGCTCATTCCTCACGGCCCTGACGCCGGGGACCCCGCGCGTCAAGTCGGAGGCACGAGCCCGAGTCTTGTGGTCAGGCACCCTGCCGATCAGGGTGACCACGCTGTTGTCGGAACGCACCTTGATGTCGGTGTCCTTGAGGTACTCGTCCTTGTCCAGACGTCCCTTCACCGCCTTCTCGATCCCGTCGTCCTTCGCGTCGACCGACTTCCGCTGCTCCTCCGGGACGACCTGCAGAGCGCTGTTGACGGACGTCGCGCCGCTGATGCCTCTCGCGACCTCTTCCGCCGCGGTCCGTTCCTCGGCGCTCGACACCTTGCCGCGCAGTGTGACGATCCCGCCCTGCGTCTCGACCTTGATGTGTCGGGCCTTCACTCGCTTGTCCGTGATGAGCGCCGTCTTCGCCTTCGTGGTGAGCCAGGAGTCCTTCATTATTTGCCCGGCACCGTCTCCGGCCGGCCTCGCCGGCTCGCCGGCTTTCTCGGCTTTACGGGCGTCGGCGGGCGTCGACTGGGCCAGCGATATCGCGGGCGACAGCGCGACAGCGACTACGGTCAGGACCCAAAGCATCAGTTTCATAGCGTGGGCTCCTCCCATTTGCTCTGACTACGTGCTAGACGCAGCATGGGCGGTGCCATATGCGCCGACCCCAAAAACTTCGCAATACCTGACCATTAGCAGAAACCGTGGTGGTCAGAGTGGCAAGGCTGTGCGGCACGGGCCCGGAACGGGTCCCTTCGACCCCTGCCGCACCAAACTGCGCGGAAGTGGCGCTAGCCGCCGCGAACGTAGCGACGGCAGACGAGGCGCAGGTGATCGCGGAAATGCGGCTGCAGGCGGCTCGTCCAGTCGCTTTGCCGCGCCTGCTTCCACTCGGCTGACTCCTGCACCTCGGGCGTGGCGAGGTGATAGAGCGCGACGTATCTAGGATTGCCGCTGCTGCCGCGGAAGCGACGGGCGCACAGCACGCCCGGGACGGCGCTGAGCGCCGGGATGTGCTCCTTGTCGTACCACTCGTTGAACTCGGCCTCGAATTCGGGCGCGATGTTCATCGCGTTCAGCAACAGCCCGCCGGCATTGTCGGGCGGGAGCTGGTCCCCGGGCAGGATCTGGTCGCCCTCAAAGCGCATCAGGCGGTCGACCCTGCCGGTGACGCGCTTCGACCACGGCGACAGGTTCTCGCCGCCGATCGCCAGATAGGGGGGGCTCTTCAACACCTTGATGTTGTCGAGATCGTACGTCGCGATCGAGACCTTGCGGTCCGGCGCCCCGATCCAGCGCTGGCACACGAGAAAACCCGGCACGCGCTGCCGTTCCGGCAGGTGCTCGGTGTCGTACCAGTCATTGAACTCGTCCTCGGCAGCCTGCCCCATGTTCATCGCCGCGATCAGCGTGCCCTTCGCCATGTCGGATCCTCCCGTTTGGCCGGCTACACTCTGTCTGTTTAGCTCTTGGCTACCAGAGGCGCAATGCCCAGCTCGCTCGTGCACTCGGCGAACCACTGGAGCACCTCTTTGTGCAGCGGGATCCCGTTGGCCCGGCGCATCTGAATTTCTTCGGACTCCGACAGTCCCGGATAGAGGACGCGGTCCTGGCCCGACACTGGCTTCGCCGTTCTCAGGGTCTTGAGCATCTCGTCCATGGTGTCCTTGAACTGCTCGACGTCGGTGAAGGCCTCGATGTTGTACGCCGCAAAATGATTCTTGGACCCGCTTGCGGGCGCCAGCATCGTGGGCAGCGCGCCGGACAGCACGGTGGACAAGACCTCGGCCATGAGGGCAAAGCCGTAGCCTTTGTGGGAGCCCTGCTCTCGTGTCCCACCGAGCGGCGCCTGGTGATACTCGTCGCGATTGAAGACCGGTTTCTCCTCCATGATCGGGTTGCCGTCTTTGTCCGTGACCCAGCCCGGCAGAAGCGGCGAGCCGACCCGGATGGCCAGTCGGATCTTGTTGCCCGCGATCGCCGACGTCGCTGCGTCGAAGAGCATCGGCGCCTCGTGACGCGCCGGGGCCGCGAGCGCGATCGGGTTGGTCCCCAGGAGCGGCTTCGACGCGAATGTGGGCACCACACTCAGTCCGGCCCCGGTGAAGCAGACTCCCACCATACCCTGGAGGGCGGCCTGCATAGCGTAGTGGCCGATCGCGCCGAAGTGTCCGCTGTTGTAGACGGTCACGACACCGACGCCGACGTTCCGGGCCTTCTCGACGGCCAGCCGCATCGCCTTCGGCCCGACCATGATGCCGAGCCGCCGCTCGGCGTCGATCACCGCCGTGCCGGGCGACTCCCGCACCACCCGCCAACCGGGCCGAGGATCCAGCTTGCCGGCCTTGTAGTCCCGGACGTACGCGCGCAGCATGTTGGACACCCCATGCGTCTCGACCCCGCGCAGGTCCGTCATCGTCAGCACGTCCGCACCTTCTGCGGAGTCTTCCGGGCTCAGCCCGAGCTTCTCGAAGATCTGTGTCACCGTGCGTCGCAACGCCGCTTCAGAGACGAGAACCTGGTCTTTCGCGGGAACCTTGAAGCGCTCGAGAATCATTCCTGCCTCCTCGGTCGAGAACCTCTCGTTTGACGGTCCGCCGCCAGCGGGGTGCATCGTAGCCGATTTCGGCTGGCAGCGGGTAGACTGAGGCCCATGCCACCCATTCCCGATTTCCTCTACGGCACCGCCTGGAAGGAAGACCGGACTCCAGCCCTCACGGAGCTCGCGCTCCGGATGGGCTTCCGGGGGATCGACACCGCCAACCAGCGGCGGCACTACTTCGAGGCGGGGGTCGGTCAGGGGCTCGCTGCCGCCTACCGCGCGGGCGTGGTCACGCGCGCGGATCTCTTCTTGCAAACGAAGTTCACCTACCAGGACGGCCAGGACCACCGGCTCCCCTACGACCCCGCGGCCGAGCTTACCACGCAGGTCGCCCAGTCGATGGCCAGCTCGCTCGAGCATCTCGGGACTGATCACGTCGACAGCTACGTGCTGCATGGTCCCGCCTCCGGCCGCGGCTGGACCGACGACGATGCCGAGGTCTGGGCCGCGATGGGGAAGGAGCGTGATGCCGGTCACACGCGGCTCCTCGGCGTGAGCAACGTCTCTCTGCGACACCTCGAGCAAATGGCGGCCACGGGCGCCGAGGCTCCCGCGTTCGTCCAGGACCGCTGCTTCGCCCGCCTCGGCTGGGACCGCGAGGTTCGATCCTTCTGCGCGGAGCGCAGGATCGTCTACCAGGGCTTCTCACTTCTCACGGCCAACCCGGAAGTGGTGCGCCATCGGCTGATCACCGGCATCGCGGCTCGCCTCGGCGCTACGCCGGCCCAGGTCGTGTTCCGTTTCGCCCACGCGGTGGGGATGCTGCCGCTGACCGGCACCGTCGACGCTGAGCACATGAAGCAGGACCTGGCCAGCCGCGACCTGTCGCTCCCCGCCGACGAGGTGCGGGCGATCGAGTCGCTGGCCGGCTAACGGCGCGTCTCGGCCCTGATCCTCGCAGCCTTCCGCGTTCGCAGCTTCCGCTTCCAGTGGCCCTCCGATCTGCTGACGTCGCTGGCGTTCGAGATGGAGACGGTCATCCTGGGCTGGTACGTGATGGTGCAGACCGGTTCGGTCCTGCTGCTCACGGCGTTCGGCTCGCTGCTGCTTCTCGGCACGCTCGTCTCGCCGATGTTCGGAGTGCTGGGCGACCGGCTCGGCGGCCGGGTCATGCTGTGCGCGATGCGCGCGATCTACGCTGTCCTGGCCGCGCTCGTCTTGCTTCTGGCCCTGACCGGGAGCCTGGCGCCGGTCTGGGTGTTCGTCGTCGCGACGCTGGCCGGCATCGTCCGCCCCAACGATCAAGTCATGCGGAACGCGCTCATCGGCGAGACGATTCCGCCGGCGCACCTGATGGGCGCCGTCGGCCTGTCCCGCGCCACCATGGACTCCGCGCGTGTGGCCGGCGCGCTCGCCGGGGCGGCGCTCTCCACGATCCTCGGTATCGGGCCGACCTACGTCCTGGTCACGAGCTTCTACGCCACGAGTCTCGCACTGACCTTCGGGGTGGCCCGAAGGCCTCTCGTGCCCGATCCCGGTGGAACACCACGCGCGATCTCCGCGGTCGTCTCCATCGCCATGCCCACTTCCTCTCGCCGGCGCGATCTCAAGGACGGGCTCCTCCACGTCCTGAGGACGCCGGAGCTGCTCGCCATGATGTGGCTGGCGTTCCTGATCAACCTCACGGCGTATCCGGTGTCGAGCGGCCTCTTGCCCTATGTCGCCAAGCACGTCTACCTGGTCGGCGCCACCGGTCTCGGATGGCTCGCCGCCAGCTTCGCGTTCGGCAGCCTCCTGGGCTCGATCGTCACGGTCGTGACGGGAGGGCCACGCCGCCCCGAGCGCTCCATGCTCATCTACACCGCGATCTGGTACGCGGTCCTGCTCGGCTTCGGCCAGGTGCGCGGCCTGGGCTTGGGGCTCCCCGCGCTCCTCTTCGCCGGCTTCGTGCAGAGCGTCGCGATGATCGCAATGACCACCAACCTGCTCGCCGCCTCCGACGATCGGTTCCGGGGACGGGTGATGGGCGTGCGGACGCTCGCGATCTACGGCATGCCCCTGGGACTGATGACCTCCGGCGCCCTCATCGAGCGCATCGGCTATTCGCTGACGATCAGCGTTTTCTCAGCAGTCGGGCTCCTGTTTACCCTTCTCATCGGGATCAAGTGGCGCGCGAGCTTGTGGCAGCGAAGGCCACAGTACGACCTTGACACGGCGCCACATTCGCGGGTAGGTAGCGGGTAAGGGAGGGACCCATGATTTACGAAGTTCGAACCTATACGCTACGCACTGGAGCCGTGGCCGAATTCGAGGACCGCTTTGCCAAGCGCAAGCCGCTGCGGGAAAAGCACTCGAAGCTAGGGGCCTTCTGGCACACCGACTTCGGCCCGCTCAATCAGGTCATCCACGCCTGGCCGTACGAGGACTTGCAGCATCGCACTGCGGTGCGCGATGCGATGGCGAAGGACGCCGCGCTGCAGC
>JAHFDK010000343.1 GCA_023249095.1 Candidatus Rokuibacteriota bacterium
ATACCGCGGATCGCGATCGGGCCCCGTTGCCCGAGATAGATCTCGTTCAGGTACGCCTCGAGGATGCGTTCCTTGGAGTATCGCGACTCGACCAGCGCGGCCAGCCACGCTTCGCGCAGCTTCCGGAACAAGGTCCGCTGGGGACTGAGCAGTCGCACCTTGACGAGCTGCTGCGTGATGGTGCTCCCCCCTTCTTTGACTCTGCCGGCGCGCAGGTTGGCCCAGGCCGCGCGCACCAGCGCACGGCCGTCGAGCCCCCCGTGCTCGAAGAACCGATGGTCTTCGGCCGCCAGCACGGCATCGATCAGGACCCGTGGCGTCTCCTCGAGCCGGACGGGCCGGTGGTCTTCTCCGGGCCGGTCCGTCGCGCTCGCGAGCACCTCGGGCTCCAGTGCGACGCTCGCGATTTCCTGGCCATCGCGCGTGATGCGGGCGATCCGGTCGTCGAGCACGTGCAGGCGGACGAGCTGCGCGTTGCCGCTGAGCTCCTCGGGACCCCGCAGGAACAGCTCCCAGTCTCCAGCGATACGTCGGAAGTGACCGGGTGACGTCGGGGCAGCGCGCGTCTCGGCGTATCCGAGGCGCGCGAGCGTGGCGGCCAGCGCGATGCGCGGGACGTGGATTCCGGGAGCCAGAGACTGTCCGGCCGCGTAGATGAACGTGGCCCGACGGGCATCGGCCCGCTCGAATCTCGCGAGCTCGATCGCCGAATAGACGAATGGAGCGCATACCACGGAGGCGAGCAGGAGACCGATGCCCAGTCTCCGCCACCGGCCGAATCGCCGAGTCGGCTTCACTCCGAGTCCATCAGATCCTGGCTCTCCACCACTAACGCCGTCCGTGCACCGGCTGTGCCATAAGCCCGTGGCCTTTGTTAACTGGACTTAGATCGGATGGGAGGAACTGAGGGAGGCGGCCCACCGTCAGTGAGTTGACAGGTGTCGAAGAGCGTCGGCGGCGGCTAAGTCCCGGGCGGACCGAGATGCTCAGGCCTTCCGAACGCCGCCGCCACCGCCTCGTGGAGATGCCCGAGGGACACCGGTTTCGACACGTACGCGAAGGCCCCCATCGACATGGCCGTGGGCTTGAGCGTTGCGTCGGTGCTGCCCGTGATCATGATGACGCGGATCGCTGGATCGAGGGAGCGAATGCGTTCGAGCACCTGGACGCCGTCGAGGCCTTCCATCAAAATGTCCAGCACCACGACGTCCGGTTGGTACTGCGAGACGGCGATGAGCGCGTCGCCCCCGTGGGCCGCCGCGTCTACCGTATAGCCCGCGTCGGAGAAATACTTCGTGAGGATCTCGACGACGTCGGGTTCGTCATCGACGACGAGGATTCGCCCCAGCGGCTGCCCTGGTGTGTCGCGCTGGTCCAAGACGGCATCATTATCGCTCGTGCTGCCCTGCCCCCCGAAGCGGAATACTCGATGGGAACGGCTGGCTCACACGACCGCTCTCGTCTCCGCCGACTCGACGGGCGTGATCGACCGGGGAGCCGTGGATTGTTCGAACCAGCGCGAGTGACCACAGAGACAGCACTTCCAGAGTAAGGGCGTGGTCGCCAGGCATCCGAACCGCTGAGCCTCCGAGATGTGTGACAGATCCAATCTGAGAAAGCCTCCACACCGGCACGTCAACATGCGAGCACCTCCGCCGGTGCCGGTTGGGTGCATGCTTCGAGCCAGTCCTAAGTTGCTGACTATCAAGACGTCTCAACGTATGGGCGCCGGACGGATTGGCAAAAATGAGAAGGACAAGTGACCGTCTCAGTCAGAGGACCATCTGCTGCTACTGTTGCAACCATGCAGCTCTACGAGCGGCTGCAGGCGCTCCACCTCGGAACCTCGCGTCGGCGCCTCAAGCAGTGGCTCGCGGCCTCGCGCGTGCGGGTCAACGGCACCGTCGTCCGCCGCGGTGACGTTGCCGTCGGCGTCGACGATCGCGTCGAGCTGACCGCGCCGCCGCCGCCCGCCTGCCCACAGCCCCTGGGCCTCGTGCACGAGGACGCCGACATCCTCGTCGTCGTCAAGCCGTCCGGCCTGTTGACCATCGCCACCGACCGAGAGCGCGCGCGTACCGCATACCGGCTCCTGCGGGATTGGGTCGTCGCGCGACGCTCTGCCGCCGCCCGGCTCTTCATCGTCCACCGCCTCGATCGCGAGACCTCGGGGTTGATCGTCTTCGCCAAGTCCGTCGCGGCCAAGCGGAGTCTCCAGGCGCAGTTCGCGGCTCGTGCCGTCGAGCGAGTCTACGTCGCCCTCGTGGAAGGCGCGGTGCGGCAAACTCAGGGAACATTTACCTCGCGGCTCACCGAGGATCGAGCGCTCCGCGTTCGGGCGACCGGCGACCGGCGGGCGGGCAGGGAAGCGCTCACCCGTTATCGCGTTCTCGAGCTGCGGCGCGACGCGACGCTGCTCGAGCTCCGCCTGGTGACAGGCCGTCGCGGTCAGATTCGGGCTCAGCTCGCTGCAGCAGGCCATCCGATCGCCGGCGATAGCGAGTACGGGAGCCGAACCAACCCTCTGGGACGCGTCGCGCTCCACGCGACGCGGCTCGGGTTCGTGCACCCTCGCGGCGGGCGCGTGAGCTTCGAGAGCCCTCTCCCGGAAGCGTTCCGACGCCGCCCGGTGTGACGCGCCAATGCTATGATCCCGCTGGCGCAGCGCCCATGAGCGATCCGGAGCGGGTGGTGAGCGCGGATGTCGCGGGTCTTGCCGCCGCCATCGAGCGGGCGGCGGCCGATCTCGCCGTCGCCGAGAAGCCGGCCGGCTTCGTGGTTGCGCTCGAGGGTGAGAGCGATCTCGGTGAGCGCGGTGACTGACTGGACCGTCGAGACGCTCGTGCACGCGATCGCGAGGCGGAAGATCTCGCCGGTCGAGGCGACCCGCGAGTGTCTGAACCGCATCGAACGGCTCGACGGGAAAATCCACGCCTGCATCACCGTCGACGCCTACGGCGCGCTGGCGGCGGCGCGGGCGCTCGAGGCCGAGCTCGCTGCCGGCCTCTCCCGCGGCCCGTTGCACGGGGTGCCGCTCGCCTACAAGGACCTCTGCCACGTGCCCGGGCTTCCGACCTCGTGCGGCACCAGGACCCGCGACTACTTCATGTCCCCGATCGAGTGCACGGCCGTCGCCCGCCTCCGCGAGGCGGGCGCGGTGACCCTCGGCAAGCTCAACATGACGGAGCTGGCACTGGGTCCGTTCGGGGACAACGCCCACCACGGTGACGTTCTGAATCTGTGGAAGTCCGGGCACTGCGCCGGCGGCTCGAGCAGTGGCTCGGCGGCCGCCGTCGCCGCCGGATTCACGGTCGGCGCGCTCGGCAGCGACACCGGCGGCTCCATTAGGCTGCCGGCGGCCTGCTGCGGCGTCGTTGGACTCAAGCCGACGTACGGGCGCGTGAGCCGTGCCGGCGCGATGCCGCTGTCGTGGTCGCTGGACCACGTAGGTCCGCTGACCCGCACGGTCGCGGACGCCGCGCTGCTGCTTGGGATCGTCGCGGGGCACGACCCGCGCGAGGCGACGTCGAGCCGCCGGGGTGTGCCGTACTACCAGCGCATGCTCGAGAACCCGATCAGCGGCCTCCGCGTCGGCGTTCCGGAGAGCTATTACTTCGACGGGATCGACGAGGAGATGGACGTCGGCGTTCGGGTCGCCGCCCGCGTCCTCGAGGGGCTGGGCGTCCTGGTCACGCCCCTTCGCATCCCCGACCCCCGGCCGCTCGTGGACGTCTGTAACGTCATCTCGCGATCGGAGTCGGCGGCGGTGCACGCCCGCCTCGTGCGCGAGCGCCCGCACGAGCTGCAGCCGGCGGTCCGGTCGCGGCTCGAGATCGGCTTTCGCATCTCCGCTCACGACTATCTGCAGGCGCTCCGTCTACGCGCCCGCTTCACGCGCGAGTTCATCCGGGAGGTGTTCGGCGAGGTCGATGCGCTGGCCCTCCCCGTGATCCCGGAGCCCGCGCCCGCGCTCGAGACCGCAAAAGCCGGCACCGTCGACGACATCGTCGGCCGGATGGGCCGGTTCTCGCGCCTGACGCGTCCGTTCAACGGGCTGGGGCTGCCCGCGCTCGCTGTGCCGTGCGGGCTCTCGTCCGACGGCCGGCCGCTCGCGCTCCAGATCGTCGGGCGAGCGTTCGACGAGGCGACGGTGCTCCGCGTCGGCCACGCCTACCAGCGGGTGACCGCGTGGCACCTCGAGCCGCCGCGATTTTCCGGTCGAGGCGGGCCGGTGATTGGCTGAGCGACCACCGCTCTGGCCCGTGTTCGTCGCATACGTTGGCGCCTTCGCGGCGATCGTCGTCCTGTCGATCCTCGGCGCCGGAATCGTTCGGGTTCTCTACCCTGATCTCCCCGAGCAAGTCGTGTTCGAGGGCCTTCCCGGCCTGCTCGCCGGCGGCATCGCCTCCTCGACCGGGCTTCTCATGACGGTCCTCATCGCGAGTCGTGGAGCCCCGCTCGCCGGACTGCGCCTCGTCCCGGGCAGGGAGACGGGCCGCACGCTCGTGATCATGGCCATCGGGACGCTCGCGCTCGGCCAGATGCTCGACTCGCTGATCATTCTCGCCGGCCTCGGTCAGCAGGGAACTATGGTGGTGATTCGCCGCGCGCTCGCAGGAGCCGTGGGTCCCGACCTGTTCCTCGCCGTCGTCGTCATCGGCGTCCTCGCGGGCACCGCCGAGGAGGCATTCTTCCGCGGGTACATGCAGACGCGGCTCGGCGAGCGTCTTCCGCCCGCGGCCGCGGTGGTGATCGCCAGCACGTGCTTCGGCGTCCTCCACCTCGAGTGGCTCCACGCCGGCCTGGCCTTTGCCCTTGGCCTCTACCTCGGCTGGATCACGGAGCTCGCCGGAAGTGCCTTGCCGGCGGTGGTATGTCACGTCATCAACAACGCTCTCTTCACCATACTCACCGCGCTGTGGGGTGCCCTCGAGGGCTTCGGGCTCAACGCCGGGCTCGCCACGGTCTCGGGTCTCGCCTTCGTCGGCTGCGTCCTCTGGTTGCACCGGCGGCGCCCGTGAGGGACGCTATCCTGCAGCTGGCGGAGCTGTTCACGCGCGCCCGCCGCCCTGTCGCCTGCACGGGCGCCGGAGTGAGTACCGAGTCCGGCATCCCAGACTTTCGCAGTCCCGGAGGCCTCTGGGGTCGATTCGATCCGAGCGAGTTCACGTATCAGAACTTCATCGGCAGCGTCGCTCGACGGCGGAAGTACTGGGCGCTCGGCCGGGCGACCTATCCCGTGATCCGCGCCGCTCGGCCGAACGCCGCGCATCTGGCGCTCGCCGAGCTCCACCGCCTCGACCGGCTCGACTGCTGCATCACCCAGAACGTCGACGACCTGCACCAGCGCGCCGGTCTCCCGGCGGACAGGGTCATCGAGCTCCACGGCAACGCGACCCGCACCCGCTGTCTCGAATGCGGCGCCGCCTACAGTCGCGACGAGGTTCACGGATGGCGCGAGGTGGGCGGCGCGGTTCCCGCCTGCCCGGCGTGCGGCGGCATCGTGATCGTGAACCTCGAGCCGACGCCCATGGATGCGCAGGCCGATCTCGTCATTCGCGACAGAGCCGGCAGGGTCATGGCGGCCGTCCTCGACGGAGTCCGTGCGTGACGCTCGACGAGCTCGTGGCACTGACACGCAGGCGGCTCGCCGCGCGCGAGCGCCGCGTCGTGCCCCCGGGCCAGCTCGTGCGGGCGGCGGTGCTCGTCCCGCTCGTCGATCGGGGCGAACCCTACCTCGTGTTCGCGAAGCGGACCGACACGGTCGGAACCCACCGGGGCCAGATCGCATTCCCGGGGGGCACCGTCGATCCCGGGGACACCTCGGTTCTGGAGGCGGCATTGCGCGAGAGCGAGGAAGAGATCGGACTGCCGCGGACGGCGGTGGAGCCGTTGGGCGCGCTCGACGACACCGAGACGTTCGCGACCAATTTCGTCAT
>JAHFDK010000504.1 GCA_023249095.1 Candidatus Rokuibacteriota bacterium
ATCCTCATGACGCCGCGCCTCCGCGAGGTGCTGTTCCGCAAGCGTGAATCTGGGCCGACGGTTCGCTCAGGTCCGGCGGCCGAGCACATTTGAATCGCGAGATCTCGCTGCGAAGGCTCTTAGCCGGCCCCTCGGCTCTTAAATCAATATGTTAACGATTCCAAGCCTCCCCGCCATCTTGACCACTAAAACGATAGAAACGATAGAAATGATAGAGAAGCTGGCGTCACCCGTCATGCCATCCAGTGACGCGAAGCTGGAGATCAAGACCACGCCGGGTGCGAGCTGTGCGATTACGGTCCACTACAAGTCGGGGAAACTCGCGAGAGGGCCAACTATGTCGAGGGCTCTGTCGATCCTGGAGCAGACGGATCGTCGTTGGGTCAGCCGATCGGATCTGGCCCCCCTTGAAGCTCCAGGACGCCCTGCCGTTCCCCCGGAGCATTCGCTTCGGCGGGCGCGGCAGTGCGAGCGATAATCATATCGGACATGCGCGACACGGTATCGCGTTCGCTGGGCCGCCTCCTCGTCGTCGACGACGACCCCGCCCTCGTCACGATGCTCACGGAGTCCTTCTCGGACGCGGGCTATACGGTCGACGCGGCGGCTCACGGCGGCGACGCGCTGATCGCCGTCTCGCAGTACCGCCCGGATGTCGTGTTGCTGGATATCCTGATGGAGGGCCTCGACGGCGTCCAGGTGCTCGAACGTATTCGCGCGCTCGATCCAGCGATCCGCGTCATCATGATCACGGGAAGCACCGACGGCGCCACGCTCGAGCCCACGGCGATGGCGATGGGGGCCTTCGCCTACCTGACGAAACCGATGGCGCTCGGACAACTTCACCAGGCGGTGGAGGCGGCGCTCGCGAGACCTGAGCCGCCTTCGTCCGCCGGGAACCTCGTCGCCCAGCAACCGTAGCTGACGATACAGCCAGTATCCGCACGGCCCCGCCTCGTAGGCGAACACGAGCGTGGCCCCCTTTGCTTCAAGCTTCCGAATCAGCTTGTCGATGTCGCACTGCCGTGTGCCAATCATCCCCAGCGAGACCCCCTCCGTACCGCGGTCCTCCGCTGCGTAGGCGACGGCGATGGTGTCCTTGTGAACATCGAGACCGACGAACAGCGTCTTGCTAGACTCGCCCATGGCTGCCCTCCCCGCTCGTTTGTGCCAAGAGCACGTGCGGCTCTGGCCTCGATGAGGCTAACCCGCGTTGAGCGCCGGAGGTCAGCCTCATGAGTTATCGTTGAAAGTTGTGGATGAGAGAGAACGGCGACGTACCCTTCTGGGGAAGTTGAGCAGTCAAACCCCAAGGCCCCGGTGGCAACCGGGGGAAAGGTACGCCACCAATGTTGAAGCTTATCACCGAGAGGACGGCCGCCGCGGATGAGGCGAGGACGGTCACCGCGACGCTCGATGACTTGGCCCGCGTTGGGGCGCAACGCATGATCGCCGCGGCGTTGCAGATCGAGGTGGACGACTACCTGGCGCGCTATCGCGATGAGCGCGATGCCGCCGGGCACGCGCGGGTCGTGCGCAACGGGACGGCGCGCGCCCGGCCGGTCCTGACGGGCGTCGGGCCGCTCACCATCGCGGCGCCCCGCGTGAACGACCGGCGCGTGCTCGACGGCGTGCGCCAGAAGTTCACGAGCGCCATCCTGCCGCCGTACGTGCGGCGGTCGCCACGGGTCGAGAGCGTGCTGCCGCTGCTCTACCTGCACGGCCTGTCCTCGGGCGACTTTCGGGAAGCGCTGCCCGCCCTGCTCGGGCCGGAGGCGGCCGGGTTGTCGTCGAGCGCGATCCTCCGGCTGACGAAGGTCTGGACCACGGAGTACGAAGCGTTCCGGCGCCGGGACCTGGCGGACCGCGACTACGTCTATCTCTGGGCGGACGGCGTGCACTTCACGATCCGGTTGGAAGAGGAGCGCCTGTGCGCCCTCGTCCTGATCGGCGTGCGCCCGGACGGGACCAAGGAAGTCGTCGCCCTCGAGGACGGCTATCGGGA
>JAHFDK010000344.1 GCA_023249095.1 Candidatus Rokuibacteriota bacterium
TTCACTGCTCGCATGGGCACCTCGGTGGAGGATGGCTGGCGCCGCCACCTCATCCCGCTCGGCTCATTCGCCTCGACGCACCGGGATCGTGAACGTGAATGTCGAGCCCACGCCCACCTGCCCGCTACGACCGAGGGTACCGGTTCCTTCACAACCTTGACTCTTCGACGTCGGAGGTCGGACCGGCGGTGCGCGTCGAGGTCCGACGCAGTCATCGGATGCGCGAGCCGCACTGGCTCTCGAAGCCTCGACGCGTGCTCCGGGTGATCCTGGGCCGAGCCCGGCAGCTACGGCTGCCCATCCGTGACCGGCCCCGCCGTCTGCGGATCGTGAAGTAGCTCCCCCGAGCGCCCAGGTGCATCATCGGCCTGGGCGTTCGTGCGTCTGAGGTAGGCACGTCGGTCATCTCCCGGCGACGGGAAATCGCCCGGTTCCGGTAACTCGTGCTCGATCACCTGTACATCATCTCACCGAACGCCCTGGTGGTGCCCTTGGCCGGGGCGCTGGTGCGCCTCTTGGCCTTCGGCTAGACTCCCCGTCAGCCATCCTCACCGAGGTGCCCATGCGGCTGATCGGGCTCGCGGTCGCTCTCACTGTCAGCCTCGCGCTTGCGCCGCTCGCTGCCGAGGCGCAGCAGACGGGGAAGGTCTATCGCATTGGCATCCTAGAGCTGAGAAACCCGGACCTCAACGCTGCCAACCTGAATGCTTTCCGACAAGCGCTGCTGGCACTTGGGTACAAAGAGGGCCAAAACCTCCAGATCATGTACCGATCGTCCGACGGCCTCGACGAGCGGTTCCCAGGCCTGGCGAGCGAGCTGGTTGGCCTGAAGGTTGATCTGATCGTGACAAGGGGGACGCCCGCAGCTCTGGCGGCAAAGAATGCGACACGAACTATTCCGGTGGTCATGGCGTTCAGTGGCGATCCTGTCAGAACCGGCCTTGTCGTCAGCCTCGGGCGTCCGGGCGGGAACGTCACGGGGCTCAGCGGCTTGAACGTCGAGCTCTATGCGAAACGGGTCGAGCTGCTCAAAGAGCTGCGGCCGCGACTCACACGACTCGCGGGCCTCTTCAACATGGGTAATCCGGTTCTCCCACTTCAATGGAAAGAGGTGCAGCGGGCCGCGCGATCCCTCGGCATCCAGTCTCAGCTTCTCGACGTGCGACGCCCCGAGGATTTGCCACGAGCCTTCGATGCAGCAACGAAGGAGCGTGCCGAGGCGCTCATCGTGGCCATCGACGGCGTGACGCTGGGGAATCTACGACCGATCGCTGAGCTGGCCGCCAAGCACCGGCTGCCGTCGATTTATGCGGTCAGGGAGTACGCGGACCTCGGAGGGCTGATTACCTATGGATGGAGCGACCCCCACCAGTATCAGCAAGCGGCCACATTTGTTGACAAGATCTTCAAAGGCGCCAAGCCTGCCGATCTCGCCATCGAGCAACCCACCAAGTTCGAGCTGATCATCAACATGAAGACCGCCAAGGCGCTCGGTCTCACGATCCCGTCAATGCTGCTTCTGCGGGCGGACCACGTGATCGAATAGCGCGTCCTGGCCCCGCGCCCGAGTGCTCGTCCAGGCCGGGGCGCTGGTGCGCCTCGTAGCGACCCCCGGGTACGATAGGGTGGGAGGCTCCGCCCCCGTCCTTCTTTACCGAGGGCCGAGCGACGCAAAGAGCCTTGCTAGGGTCCCGACGAATAGTGCCCACAACACGACGCGCACGCCGACCAACGACCAGAAATATGGATCTTCGTAGATAACGGGCAGTCCGCGGCCCAGCTTCGGAAGCCCATTCTCGATGATCAAATACACGAAGAGGAACACGAAGGCCCAGACCAGCAGCCGTGTCGCTCTCGCGGCTATTCTGCGACGAAACCCTTCCGCTTGACCCCAGTTATAGCCGATAGCAGCACCGACAACCCCGCCGAAGGCGAACGCCCACCGAAGCCGCTCGCTCATGATTAGAAGCGGCGGCACGATCCCAACGATATATGCCGACAGTCTCAGCGCCGACCATACGACTCGAAGTTTCTCTCGAATGCTCACTACTTGGTCATACGCTGCGCGCTGAGTTTCTATCGTATGCCGGGACCTTGAGGGGGTGCCGGCACACCAAGGGGCGCAACTGTAAATGCAGACGCAGTGCCCAACAGGATCGCATCCTTGGCCGGCTGGTCGGGTAAAGGCGGTTGCACATTCGGGGGAAGAATGATGAGCCTTCCGACTACTGGGACCACGCCGAGGACACCTTTGACTTGGATTGACATTGGGTCCGTACCCTCTATAAATCCACGACGCTGCCTCAGCATCTCGTCATAGAACTCTCGCGACACAGCTGCCTCCCAATACAGTCGAGCCGATTGCTCTGCCCACGACGGGCCTTTGCCGAATTCGTAAAGGTTCAAAGGCGTTCCAGTCGGCGAGCCGATCTCATACTCGATCGTATACGGGGGGGCGCTACCCAGAACTGTTGATCTGACTCGCACCGCAACACGGTTCGCACTCGCGCGCGGCGGGACAGTTGCGAATCCCACCAGCGACGAAATGCGCCGCTTAAGCTGTTCGGACCACGTCGGAATGAACTGCCACGAAGAGCCTTTTTTGTTTTGGTTCTTCCGGATCTCCCCCACACGATTTCTTGATGAGCCGAATGTTAAAAGCCCAACGCGTGAGCAAGCGGCTCCCAGGCGAAGTCAGGATCGTTCGGCCAGGGGCCCGAACAGGTCAGTGCTCCCGACGGAAAGGGCACATCCGACGGATGCGAGCTCGCCGTCGGCGGATTGGTCCCGCCATAGCACTTCGCGACTGCCGTGAGGCCGGCGCGCAGCTGCGCGGGCGTGGCGCTCGGATGCGTCTCAAGGTAGCGCGCGGCCAGCCCGGCCACGTGGGGCGCGGCCATACTCGTCCCCGTGAGATAGTCGTAATTCAACGATTTGTTCGCCCCGTTCGGGTCGTTTAGGGTCACTGAGTACGTGGGCATGGTGGACAGGATCTGAACGCCGGGAGCCGTGAAGGAGATAACAAGTTTGTCGCTGGCGGTACAGACACCATCCCCATTGAGATCCCAGCAATAGTTACTATAGTTGCTGAATGCATTCGCAAAGGTGTCATCCGTTTGCACGATCCCACTGATCGTGAAAGATGAGCCGTAATTCCCTTCGTCCCCATCCGAGTCCACGAACGCCGACACGGTCAAACTATCGCGGCAGTTTGCGGGGGTAAAGAAGAGCGCCTCAAACGAGGAGTTGCCGGCCGCCACGACAACGGTGACGCCCGCCGCCACGGCATTGGTCACCGCGCTACACAGGGAGCTGGACCCCAACGAAAAATCGAACGCTCCCAAACTCAGATTCGCCACCCGCATCCCATTTTGCGCGGCCCAATCCAGGCCTTTGATGACGGTGGACAGGGTTCCCGATCCGTCTGCGCCCAGGACCTTCACCGCATAAAGCGAGGCCTTCGGGGCCACGCCGACCACCCCAAAGTTATTGGCTGCCGCCCCGATGATGCCCGCCACATGGGTTCCGTGGCCATTGCCGTCCATGGGAGGTTTCCCGCCTTTATCGACGAGGTTCACGCCGCCCTTGATATTCTCCTTGAGATCGGGATGACAGAGGTCGATGCCGGTGTCAATGACCGCCGTCCGGACGTTGAACCCGGTGGCACCAGTGCTGGTGCCGGTGGTGGCATCAATCGCGCCGACGCGTTGGACGCCGGTCGGGATTTGCTGCGGGGGAATTTGAGCGCTCGAGGTATCGGGACAAGAAGTCGGTCCACCGCCCCCGCCGGTCCCACCGCTGTTTCCAGGGGAGGAGGGTTGCGGGAACGCGCGGACAATCAGGTCGGGACTGACGGATTGGACCCGGGAATCCGCCGCGAGCCGACTCGCCGCCGTCTGGGACATCCGGGCGGCGAAACCGTTGATGAGGGTATACCGGAAGAGGGGAACGAGCCCGTGCGCCTGGATGAAGGCGTCGGGGGCCACGCCCGGTTTGAGTTCCACGATGAACTGGTCGCGGATCACTTCCTGCTGGCCCGGGGGAGGGGCTGACGGCGTAGGCCCGAGGGGCACCTGAGCGAGGCTGACGCTCCCGCCCGCCCCGACGAGTGCCAGGAAGAGGAGAGCCGTGGCGACCTTCGACGACAAGTGCAGCCTACTGTTCATGGCGTTCCTCTCTATCGTTCAGCGCCGTGTGAGATCCCGGACGTGGGATCCCAACTGTTACCGAGCCCAGGCGCCAACACGTGAAGAACCAAGCCCGTGATGGTGCCGGCTCGTGGCGAGGAAAACACAGCCGCTCCGGTTGACCATCGGCAATGGTCACCCGGAGGCGTCAGATGGCTACGCTCGGCGCCAGGACGCATCTACCCATCCTTAAAAGGCGCGCATTCTTGGTGCCATCCGCAAGAACGAAAGGATGAGAACGTGTTACACGGCGCGGAAAGGATCAGGTGTGCAAGAATGTGCAAACAATCTCCAGATTTTTGCAGCGGGAGTGACCGAATCTGTCTTCGAGTACGATGACGGTCGCGCTACTGGCAGTCGGGCTGGGCTTTCATCCAGCGGTGGGCAGCGGGGAGCGAGCGGCCCAAGGGCTGGAGGTCCGGCTCAGCGCAGACAAACCAGTCTACGCGCCCGCCGAACGGATCACGCTGATCCTTCAGCTCGTGAGTCGCTCGAACAGCGCTGTCATCCTCACCTTCCGAGATGCGCAACGATTTGACGTCGTCCTGCGAGACGCCCAAGGCCGAGAAGTCTGGCAATGGGCCGCCGGCCGCGTGTTCGCGCAAGGACTGGGACGGGAGACCCTTCCACCGTCCGGCACCCTGACGTACACCGTCTTCGTAGAGCAAACGCTTCCGCCCGGAGTCTACAGCGCTAGCGGTATGATCACAGCCCGCGAAGCAATGCTCACCGCCCACATTGTTCTACGGGTAGAGGGCCATTGATTGATTGGCCGCGTAGTGCGGCGAGCGTCGGGTCGCTGATACCGGCCCATTTTTCCGCCTCGGGAATATGGCGCGGAAGGCAGCGGAGAAGTCTGTCCCGCTAAGTGGAAGAGCAGCATGGAACGAGCAATTGTCAAGAGTTGTGGATTGAGGGAGATCAGGCGGCGGCCTTCTTTCCTCGCTTCTTCTGCGGCTCGATCTGCACTCCGTCTTCGAAACACACGCCGGCGCGCACGAGCGGCACGAGCTCGGCCGCGTCGACGTCGCGCCAGTGACCTGCGGTGTCGGCGGACTTCGGGAAACGTAGATTTTTGGACCGGCCGCCGGAGTCAGCCACGGGACGGTTTGCGGCGCCACGCCCCTGAGAGGCCGCCTGATGGGCCGGCGACCGCGTCCGGCCAAAAGTATCGAAAATTCTGGTGGTTTGTTGCCCAAGACAGGAGAATACCCCTGGAGGGTATACGTCTCCCGCTCCGGCCCCGGCGACGGTCCAAGTTGTCGATGAGCTCGCGCTTGATGACCCAGTCGAGCTCACGGCTGAGCTGCATCGGGTCCGACTCGAGCTTGGTGAGGACGTCGGTCCAGCGGGCGAGGATGTCCTTCGTCGCCGGGTCGGGGTTGATCGAGTTGACGTACAACGTCGCGTACTCGAGGTACTCGAGCTGCCTTCTGCAGCGCCGTGATCGAGCGGCCGTCCTTCAGCTTGATCGCCTCGCGCAGCGTCGGGGTCGTGCGAGATGTCGCGGATCGCCTGCACCGGCGACTGCAGTGAGTAATCGCGGTCGAAGACCTACCGTGCGGTGCAAGACTTCTTGCAGCCCGAAGAACTGGCGCTCGATGTGCGTCAGCAGCAGAGCCCCAGCGACGGCGCCGGCGCACTGGGACAGGACATACAGGAGGGCTTTCGTGACGCCGATCTGGCGCGTGATCATCGCGGCGAACGTCACCGCCGGATTGAGATGG
>JAHFDK010000345.1 GCA_023249095.1 Candidatus Rokuibacteriota bacterium
GAAGCGCGCGCTCAACCCGCCGCGCCCCGGTCCCCCCCGGCTCGCGAAGCGCGCGCTCAACCCGCCGCGCCCCGGTCCCCCCCGGCTCGCGAAGCGCGCGCTCAACCCGCCGCGCCCCGGTCCCCCCCGGCTCGCGAAGCGCGCGCTCAACCCGCCGCGCCCCGGCGCCCGCGGGCTCGCGGGGCGGGTTCATCCGCGCACCCCCGGCTCGCTCAGCGTGAGCTCCCGGATCTTCGCGGCGATGTCGCCGGCTCGGACGAGTGCTTCTCCGATCAGCACGGCGTGAGCGCCGGCAGCGACGACCCGGCGTACGTCGGCGCCCGTGAAGAAGCCGCTTTCGCTGACGATGATGGGCCCGGGCGGGATAGACGGCAAGAGCTCCAGCGTCGTCTCCAGGCGCGTCTCGAAGGTGGCGAGGTCGCGGTTGTTGATCCCGAGGACGCGGCTTCCGGCGGTAAGGGCCTGATCGAGCTCGGGGGCCGTGTGACACTCGACCAGCGCGGCGAGGCCGAGTCCCTTCGCGGCGGCGAGCAAATCACCCAGCCGCGGCGGATCGAGAATCGCAACGATCAGCAGCACGGCGTCGGCGCCCGCGGCGCGCGACTCCCAGAGCTGATACTCGTCGATGGTGAAGTCCTTTCGGAGTAGCGGAACGTCGACCGCCGCGCGCACAGCCCGCAGATCGTCGAGGCTCCCCTGGAAATACTTCTCATCGGTGAGGACCGAGATCGCGTGGGCTCCGTGGCTCGCGTACGCGGTGGCCACGGTCACCGGGTCCAGGCCGCGGGCGAGCACGCCGCGCGAGGGGGACGCCTTCTTCACCTCGGCGATCAGTCGCACCGCACCCGGCAGAGGGCAGAGGGCGCCTTCGAAGTCGCGCGCTGGGGGCGCTTCCCGACACTGCCGCTCGAGGCCCGCGCGGGGAATGGCGGCCCGGCGTCGCGCGACCTCCTTGCGCGTGTTGCCGACGATCTCGTTGAGAACAGACATAGGCCGGCGCCTAGTAGTCGCGCCGGAGTCCCTGCCTCCGCAGCGTGTCGAGCGGGACCGATCCGAGCTGATCGAGGACAAAGTCGCGGAGCGTGCGCGGAGGCGGCAGGTCGCGTACGATCCGTCCCGCCTTGATGAGCGGCTTCAGCAGCGGCTCCCAGGCGACACCGTCGGGCGGCCGCCTGCCGGCCGGCAGCACAACCGTCTCGCGCGAGCCGCGGCGCCGGTACACGTCCTTGGCGCCCGACCACTTGCCCCGCTTGGCCGCGGGCTGCCCCTCGATCTCCATGATGTCCAGGGCGAAGTTGAGCACCGGCGCGTTGGCGATCGCGGTGCCGACGCCGTAGCCGTCGGCGACCGGATTCAGCGCGAGAATCTCGTACTCGTCGACGCCGCCGGAGGCGAGAATCTTGACGTGGTTGTAGCCGCGCAGGTCGAGCTCCCAGCGAACCTCTTCGAGAATGCGGTAAAAGTCGCCGCGACGCGACGACGGCGTGTCCAGGCGGACGGCGTAGAGATCCTTACCGAGGGCCTCGGCGACACGGATCGCCTCGAACTTCTCGTCCTGCAGCGTGTCGATGAGCGCGACACGGCGAACCTTCGGGTCGACGACCGCGTCGAAGGCCCGCAGGGCCTCCACCGTGTCGCCGATCATGAGGACGAGCGAGTGCGGGATCGTCCCCATGGGATCGGCCTCGATCAGCTCGGCGGACTTCGTCACCGCGACGCCGTCACATCCACCAATGAACGCGTTGCGCTCGATCATCGGCGCCAGCGTCGGATGCATGCGCCGCGCCCCGAAGGAGATCACCTGGCGCTCGCCCGCCGCCTTCTTGCAGCGCGCCGCCTTGGTGGCGATGCCCGACGCCTGGCAGAGGAGGCCGAGCAGCGCCGTCTCGTACTGGGCCCATTCGACGTAGGTGCCCTCGATGCGGAGCACGGGCTGGTACGGCTCGAAGAGGATCCCCTCGTCCATTACCCACACGTCCACCGGCTGGCCCTCGAGGAGGGCCGCCGCTTCCTCGACGCCGGCGAGAATGCCCCACTGCCAGTCCTCCGGGAGAGACTTCAGATAGATCTCGGCCTTGACTCGCTTGCGGTCGCCGCGATGGGTCAGGATCTGCACCGTGCGCGCGAAGTAGACGTCGGAGACCTCGCCGCGCTTGATGTCGGCGTCGGCGGCGGTGTGAAACGGGCGCTTCGGAGCATTCGGCATAGTGTCTGCGCCCTTCGGACCACTCCGAAGGTGGCGAAAAGTGTGGCAGAAGCGCGCAGTCAAGTCAAACTTGGCCCTCGGTCGATCGTGGGGTCGGGGCGCGGCGGGGGTCGAGATGACCACGCGGCACGCGCCCGCTGCTCCGGTGCGGCTGGGTTCCATCCAGGCGCTCAACTCCCGTCGTCGCGTGTCGGGAACGGGTCCCTTCGACCCCCGCCACGCCCCGACCCCACGATCGACCGAGCCGGCGCGGTCTTTCTTTTGGGGGCGTCGTTGCCTAGAGATTGAGGGATTTCAGGTAGGTCCGGAACTCGTCGGCCAGGTCGGGACGCGCGAGGGCGAACTCGACGGTCGCCTTGAGGAACCCGAGCTTGTCGCCGGTGTCATAGCGCGTGCCCTCGAACTCGACGGCGTACATCGGGCGACGCCTCCGCAGTGCCCGCAGAGCGTCGGTCAGCTGGATCTCGCCGCGACGATCCGCCGGCGTCTCGCCGAGGATCTCGAAAAGCTCGGGCGGCAGCACGTACCGCCCGATGATGGCCAGGTCGGACGGCGCCTCCTGGGGTCGGGGCTTCTCGACCAGGTCGAGGATCTCGTGCACGCGGCCCTCGACCGGCCGGGCGGCGATCACTCCGTACTGATGGATGCGCTCGCGTGGGACACGCTCGACCGCGATCACCGGTGCCTGATACCGCTCGGCCACGTCGAGCAGCTGCCGCATGCACGGCGACGGAGCCGCGCCGATGATGTCGTCGCCGAGGAACACGGCGAAGGGCTCGTCGCCGACCAGCGCGCGGGCGCAGAGGATGGCATGGCCGAGCCCAAGCGGCTCTTTCTGGCGGACGTAGGAGACGGAGGCGAGCTCCGAGATGGTCTTGATCTGGGCGAGCTCTTCCGTCTTGCCCCGATCGTTGAGGTAGTACTCGAGCTCGAAGGCCGCGTCGAAGTGATCCTCGATCGCGCGCTTGCCCCGCCCGGTCACGATGATGATCTCGGAGAGGCCCGAGGCGACCGCTTCCTCGACGACATACTGGATCATCGGCTTGTCGACGAGGGGGAGCATCTCCTTCGGCTGCGCCTTCGTCGCGGGCAGGAACCGCGTCCCGAGGCCGGCGGCGGGAAAGACCGCCTTGCGCACCTTCATGGTCTCATCATACTCCTGGCGGAGATGCTCACGGGCGCGGTCGCCACCGGCCCACGCCCTCCAGCACGGCCACGATCGCCAGGACGCACGCGGCCTGGACCAGGACGAGCACCGCCTCGTGCGGCGTCGCGTCCTTCAACAGGATCGCCGAAAGGCCGAGCGTCGCGGCGAGGAAGAAGATCAGCAGCACGCTCTGCTTCCTGGTGAGCCCCAGCTGCTCGAAGCGATGGTGGATGTGGTCCCGGCCCGTGTAGGCGAGCCACTCCGGCAGCGAATGGACCTTCCCCGTCACGATGCGCGCGACCCCGACGAAGCCGATGTCGAAGAGGGGCACGCCGAGGATGAGCAACGGCGTGAGCAGCGCGATGAGCGGATCCCCTTCGGCCCATTCTCCCATCACCGCGAGGCCGGCGAGGGTGAAGCCGATGAACGTGGCGCCGCTGTCGCCGAGGAAGATCTGGGCACGGCCGGGACGAAAGTTGTACGGCAGGAAGCCGAGGCACGCGCCCACCAGCGCGGCCGACAGGTACATGAGATAGCGCTGCTCCGTCTGCAGCGCGGCGATGCTGAAGAAGATGCCGGCGATGATGCCGAGGCCGGTGGCGAGCCCGTCCATGCCGTCGAGGAACTGGATCGCGTTGGTCACCGTGACGAACCAGAGGATCGTCAGGCCCACGTTCAGCCACGCGAAGCCGGGCACCCAGTAGGGCGCGATGTTGAGGACGACACCGTAGGCGATCGCCGTGACGGCGGCGCCGACGTGACCCAGGAGCTTGAGGGAGGCCCGGAGATCGGTGATGTCGTCCAGGATCCCGATCGCGACGACGAGCGTCGCCCCGACGGCGACTCCCTTGAGCTGGAGCGAGAAGTCGAAGTTGCTCAACACGGTCACCGCGAACGCGCCGTAGACGGCCGCTCCGCCGAGCAGCGGCGTCGCGACGTCGTGCACCTTCCGGGCGGCCGGCATGTCGAGCACGCCGCACCGCAACGCCAGCGCCCGGACGAGCGGCGCGGCGAAGAGCGCGACCGCGAACGCGAGCACCACCAGATAGAGCCACGGCAGACGCGCGGCGTGGTCCCGGCCCCAGATCGGCGTGAGCAAGAGCAGCCCCACCAGCGCCAGCCGGGCCAGATGCGGGATTATTGTAGCGGGGGCCGTGAGGCCGGCTTGCATCGAGGGTGGCCTGAGAGAGGCGCGACCCGGCTCCGTCACGCGCGACCCGGCTCCGTCATAGCGCCTCCAGAAGCGCCGTCGCGACCACGTCCGCCTCGCCGTCGGTCAACAGCGGGTAGCACGGCAGCGACAGACACTCCGCCCACAGCCGCTCCGCGTTCGGATAGCCGGAGAGGCCGAGCGCCTGGTGAATCGGGCGGAAGACCGGGCGTCGCGCCGTCACGCCTCGCCGCTCGAGGTGGGCCAGGATGGGAGTCAGCGGCGACTCGATGGCGACCACGAAGCGCTGGTACACGTGGCGCTCGCCCGCGTCGTCCGGGACGCGGCAGCGCGGGGCGCGTGCGAGCGCCGCCCGGTACCGCGCGGCCAGCGCCCGGCGGCGCGCGATGAAGGCGTCGAGGCGTGCGAGCTGGCTCTGGCCGAGCGCCGCCTGCATGTCCGTCATCTTGTAGTTGAAGCGTGGTGCCAGGTCGGTCCGCTCGTCGTAGTCGCGCGCGTCCCGCGCGCGGGCGACGAGCTCGGCGCGACCGGTGACCGCGCCCCCTTCGCCGGTCGTGAGGAGCTTGGTCGCGTAGAACGAGCACGCGGCGAGCCCGCCGCGCGCGCCCACCGGACGACCGCCGAGCGTCGCGCCCAGCGTCTGGGCGCAGTCCTCCACGAGCGCGACGCCGAGCGCCTGGAAGTCGTCGAGATCCACGGCGAGGCCAAAAGGGTGGACGACGATGACGGCACGCGTCCGCGCCGTGCGCCGGCGTATCGCGTCCGCGGCCGACAGCCCGAGCGTCTCCGGGTCGGCGTCGGCGAGCACGGGCGTGGCCCCGCAGCGCGTGACCGCATGATAGACCGCGTCGCAGGCGTAGGTCGGAATGATGACCTCGTGGCCCGGACCCACGTCGAGTGCACGCAGCGCGAGCTCGAGTGCGGCGCTGCCGGAGCTGACCGCGGCCGCGGCGGCGACGCCCAGGCGCTGCGCCAGCCCTCGCTCGAATGATGCCACCTCCGGCCCCTGCGCCAGGTGGCCTCCGCGGACGACTCGCGCGACCCGCTCGGCGTCGTCATCGCCGATCGTCGGCCGAGAGTGGGGGATCATTGTAGCGGGGTCCTTGAGGTCGGCTTGGACCGAGGGTGGCCTGAAGCAGACGCGAGTGGCTCCGACACGCCCGACTCTGCCCTGTGCGCCGCAGGCGCGCGTGGCTTCGACACGCCCGATTTCAGAGATTCAGGAGCAGTCGGACCGACTGGAACGCCTCCGCGTACTTGACCCGCGCTTGAATGCCCCGAAAGTTGGCGCACGATCGCGCCAGCTCCAGGATCGTCAGATCTTCGATGTTGGTCTTCGTCACTTGCGACCGATGC
>JAHFDK010000346.1 GCA_023249095.1 Candidatus Rokuibacteriota bacterium
ACTTCTCCACCGAGGCTCGCTTCACGAACTCCGCCCACATCAGCGCGCTCGTTCGGCTCTATGCGCCCAACGGCACGGTCGCCGCGGAGAAGGAGATCTCTCACCGTATCCGGTCCGAGTACGGCGGCGGCGGGGTCCTCACGTCCATCGACGACCTCCAGAGGCTCATGAACGAGGCGCTCGCCCAGTTCGTCCAGCGCGTAGTCACTGATCCCGATATCACCGCACGGCTCAGAGAAACACCGCGATGAAACTCGCCACGGAGACGTAGAGCGCCGAATCGGGGAGGACGCATGAGTATCTACGGCTTGCCCCTGAATCGAATCGACGCCGCTTATCTCGAGTCCCTGTGAGACTCGACTCGACCAGGATCAGTCAGGCGGACGACGAAAGTCATCGTCCATCCGCTCATCGCCTCCGGGAGGCCTATGGTCAGTTGGAAGCCGGCCACCGTGAGGTGAGGGCGTGGCTTCACGAGGCTGAGCGTGAGCGCGACGAAGCCCATGAGAGACTGCGTCAACGGACCGAGCACCTGGAGGCACAGCTTGCCCAGGCCCAAGGGGACGCGGCGGAGACGCGGCGAGTGGCCGAGGACTGTCAGCATCAGCTCAGTGTCGAACGAGCCCAGCGCACGGCCCTGGAGGCCGAGCTCGCCGCGCTGCGGACCCACGGGGAACGTCGCCGGGCATTACGGACGTTCCGCCCGGACGTGACGGTGGAGGTTCAAAGTCCGGCTGGGGAGGTCCTGTTCCAGGGGCTGCCGCGAAACATCTCCGCCAGGGGCGTTGGGTTCGCCTCGGAACACCCGTTCAACGACGGTTCTGGAAGTCTGTGGGTCACTTTCCATCAGCCAGGGGTAGCGCGGCCGATCGAAGCGCTCGGGCGAGTGGCCTGGCAAGGGCCGGAGGCCCCGGTGGGGAACGTGTGGGGCTGGGAGCTGCTCGACATGTCCCCCGGGTGCCGGGAAATCTTTGAGCGTGCTCTCGCGAACACCGCCTAGACCAGGCCGATATTCCGAACCGGGGGGTTCCGGCTTGAGAACGTAGTAGCCTTCTCGGTACGAGCCTTCGCTTTGTTCATGCCCTGACGACAGATGACACTCTGTCTATTCCTCGAACAATTCTGCGTCTTCCTCGTACTTGCGTCTGATGTCTCCTTCAGCGCCGCGTTTCAGGCTATTGAACAACGCCCACGCGGGAGAGCTACGCGAAATCGATGCAAGCGCTTCGGCGGAGCGATCACGACCCGCCCGTCGGCCTCGATGGTCTGGCGCGCCGAGCCGGTGAGCGCCCGAGCTCCACGATCTTGCCGCCGCCCACGGCGACGTCGCCATGGAAGGCCGGCCGGCCGGAGCCGTCGATGATGCGTCCGTTCTTGATGAGCAGGTCGTAGGTCATGCGGGCGCTCCTTTCACTGCGTCCGGTCTCGGGTCAGGTCGCCAGTCCGGTTACGGCAGGGATGGTGGCTCAGAAGAGGCCAGGTGCGCCATCACGTTCGCCAGGAGCCGGAGCCCGACGTCCTCGGCGAGCGTCATGATGGACTCCGGGTGGAACTGGACCGCCGCCAGGGGGAGCGTCCGGTGCTCGATCGCCATGACCACGCCGTCCTCGCTCTCGGCGGTCACCTCCAGGGCGGCCGGGAGCGTCTGTCGGATGGCGAAGAGGGAGTGATAGCGGCCGGCGAGAAACTCCCCGGGCAGTCCCGCGAAGATGCGCCCGCCCAGAACCCGAATGCGGGAGGCTTTGCCGTGAACGGGCGGATCGAGGGCGCCGAGCGCGCCGCCAAAGTGCTCGACCATCCCCTGCAGCCCGAGGCACACGCCGAACGCCGGGATGCGCCGGCGCAGCAGCGCGCCGATGGTGCCGGCCACGTCGAAGTCGCGCGGCGCCCCCGGGCCGGGCGAGAGCACCGCCAGGTGGGGCTTCAGATCATCGAAAGCCTCGGCGGGGAAGCCGCTTCGCAGCGTCACCACCTCCGCGCCCGTCTGCCGCAGATAGTTCGCGAGCGTGTGCACGAACGAGTCCTGGTGGTCCACCAGGAGGACGCGCCGGCCGCCGCCGGTGCGCGGCACCGCGGTCGGCGGGCGGCCCGCGGACCTGCGGGGCCCGCGGATGGCCTCGAGGAACGCCGAGGCCTTCAGCTCGGTCTCGGCCTCCTCCGCATCGGGGTCGGAGTCGTAGAGGAGGGTAGAGCCGGCCCGCACCTCGGCGACGCCGTTCTTCACGCGGATCGTCCGGAGCGTCAGCCCGGTGTTGAGGTTGCCGTCGAAGCCGATGACGCCCACCGCGCCGCCATACCAGGCGCGGGGCGAGCGCTCGTGGTCTTCGATGAACTGCATCGCCCACGCCTTCGGCGCCCCGGTGACGGTGACCGCCCACGCGTGGGCGAGGAACGCATCCAGCGCGTCGAACTCGGGTCGGAGGCGCCCCTCCACGTGGTCGACGGTGTGGATGAGTCGCGCGTACATCTCGATCTGGCGGCGGCCGATCACCTGGACGCTGCCTGGCACGCAGATGCGCGACTTGTCGTTGCGGTCCACGTCGGTGCACATGGTCAGCTCCGACTCGTCCTTGGCGGACGTGAGGAGCGCAACGATCTGGGCGGCGTCACCGATCGGGTCACGACCGCGGGCGATCGTCCCCGAGATCGGGCAGGTCTCCACGCGGTCGCCGTCGACACGCACGTACATCTCCGGGGAGGCGCCCACGAGGTACTCGTCCTCGCCCAGGTTCATGAGGAAGCCGTACGGCGACGGGTTGCGCTCGCGCAGGCGGAGGAACAACTCGGACGGCGGCAAGGGACAGCCTTCGAAGAACGTCTGTCCCGGGACGACCTCGAAGAGGTCGCCGAGCTTGAACGCCTCCCGCGCGAGCCGGACCACCGCCGCGTACTCGCCGCGATCGTGATCCGCGGCGCGGGGCGCCCGCGCGGCTCCGACGTACGGCGCGGCGGTTCCCGACCTGGCCAGGCCCTCGGTCGAGTCGTCCGCCGTCGCGAAGTCGTAGCGGCGGCGCATCGCGACCTCTCGACGGTGGTCGACGATGACCAGCTCGTCGGGGAGGTAGAGGACGAGATCACGCTGCCCGAGAGGACGTTCGAGCCGGAGCCGGATCGGCTCGAACTGGAAGGCGAGATCGTAGCCGAAGGCGCCGTAGAGGCCGAGGTGTGGCTCTTCCGGGTGATGGAAGAGCGCGCCGAGCGCGCGCAGCAGGGAGAAGATCGACGGCTGCCGGCTGCGTTCTTCCTCGGAGAATCGGCCGGCGGGCGCGCGCAGAGCGCCCTCCAGAGAGGTCGTCGCGGTCGTCGCCCGCTCGACGGCGTCGAGCGCGCCCACGGCCTCGGCGATCGGGGGCAGGAGGACACGCCCACGGGCGTTCAGCGCGTCGAAGCGGAAGCCACGACCTCTTGCGACGAGGACGAGCGGAGGGTTGACGAATCCCATGTCCCAGCGCGTATAGCGTCCGGGGTACTCGTAGCTCGAGGCGAGAAGCACTCCCCGGTGGGCATCGAGCGCGCGCACAACGGGCTCGATCGCGCCGGAGACGGGGACCTCTTCGATCGTTCGGCGGACACGAATCCGCCCCGTGGTTTCGTACGTGTCGGTCGTCATGACCGGGCCTCCTCGGGTCAGGAGCCGGCCGGCGCGAGGCGACTCGAAACACGAAAGCCGCCCCGGCGGGCGGCTCCGTCTCTCTAGCGTCTGGCTCTCTCGTGCGTGCCGGACGGGGCCGCCTTCAGGGGGACGGCCACCACCACTGCGAGCGCACGAACGAGCCGATCGGGTTCACGCGGCGATCTTCGCAGGGTCGCATGACGGTTGTCAATGGCAGCGACGATCGCTCCGGAGGTCAGCGAGGAGCGCTACGGTGTGGCAGGCCGAGAGTTCTGAAGACGTCGAGCCGAACGACGGCCCAGCCCAGGGCGCGAAGCTGAGGGCCGAGTTCGAGGAGCGGCAAGAGGTCAGCCTCTTCGGCGTTCGCTCGCTGTGGGAGGGCATCGATGTTCCTGGGCGGTCCTTGTCGTTCGATGCTGAACTGGCTCGATCAGTGGTACAGACCCCAGGGGCGGCTCAGCATCCGAGAGGTCGTCGAGCAGTTCACTGCGATGGCGCTCTCGGGCCTCGCCGCGTCGGCGTCGAAGCGGCGCCCGGCTTGGAGCCGTCGGCGCTGAGGCGGGCACCCCATTTGAACAGGTCCGCCGGGGACGAGGGCAACTACATCAGAGGCGACCACTGCCTCGAGCCGCTCGAGCTGTTCACGCGGACGGTCATTCCGTGATTCTGGTGAGGAGAGGTTCATGAAGATCAGCGCGTTCCACCTGATGCCGCACCGAGAGCTGCCGGCGTCAAGGGACATGTTGGTCTCCAGAACCACCATCCGGGATCTCGAGTACAGTTCCGAAACATCAGGATCAAGCGCCTGAGCTAACCCGCATGAGGTTGCAGATGCACCTGGCGAAGGTACTCGGAGGGCTACGGCGTGGGCGTGGTCATCGAACGAACCTGTGCACGACCAGGACGCGACCAAGGCGTGACCTGGGCGTGACCTGGCCTTCTCAGGGCACTTTCCCCAGGTCTCACCGGAGCGCTCGGGGGCCTGCGCTGGCGCGAAGACGTGGGAAGGGCTGCCAGCGGGTCGTCACCCAGTGCCGGATGGCGGTCTCATTCCGCTCCTTCGCGCGTTTGGCCGGACGCTGCAGCGTCCAGTCGAGCGCGCCCAAGAGGCGCCACACATGGCCCGGGTGATACTGCACGCCGGTCACGCGCTTGATCACCAGGGCGACGCGCGGCAGGGTCCAGAGACCGGTACTGAACCCATGCGCGCGGGGGCCCTCTCGCAGGGCCGTGTCGACGCGGGCCAACTGCTTCGGCGCCAGTCGTGGCTTGCGGCCCGCTCGGCCGGCGGCGCGCAGCGCCTCGCGACCGCCGGCACGCCACGCTTGATACCAGCGCATCACGCTCTGGCGGCTGACTCCCAAACGCCGCGCGATCGCGCCCTGCGTCTCGCGACCCGCCGCGAACAACCGCGCGGCCTGCTGCCGACGAACTTCCAACCCGTGGAAATCCCGTCGTGGGGCAACATGAGTGGGCATGCCTCCATCGTACGATGCGGGAGGCTGTCGACCGTCACTATATTACGCGAGACTCAGTAAGTGACCGTTCTTGTGGGTCGCGTTGCGCCGCTTAGTAGCAAGTACTGACCCAAAGGTCGGGAAACTCCTCGACTCATCCTCACCTATATTTCCTAGAGCGAAACTTGTTTTCTCAGTGAATTGCTGACATGCTGAAATTAGAATGTGCGGGCTCACAAGTGGTGCCTGAGCGGCAGATTTCGCTCGACGCAGTGGCCCTCAGTGTAGACGCTGCTCCTCCAGGCGCGTGGCGCAAACCGGGTGTGGTAGTTCAAGCTATCAAGGATAGACGAATTGGTCTGCTGCGGCCAGCCGAGAGGCCGCCAGCAACATTACTTCAAGCGCGAAGGCGCAGCCCATGAGCCGGGTATTGGGCGGCCGCGAGCACGGGCGCGCTCGCGGAAACCCCGCACGGCTCGTTTCCTGATCGCACTGATCGCACCCCGCCTAAACACTGTCGATCCGGCTCGATCGCGCCGGGCGCTCGACGTCGGGGACTTCGTGGGCGCCGCAGGGCGCCTATAGCGTTGCGAACGGGCAGCAAAACGGGGGCTCTGATGAGGTCTCGCTCGGCGTTCGGTGGGTGAGATGAGATAGAAGAAGAACTCGCGGCCGGGACTACCCGACAAAACCGCCAAAACCCCCTCCGCGAGTCTCGTCGGTTACCGGCCCACCTCTGGGCTCCGACGTCCGTGGCCCCCCCCACCACCGTGGCCAGCCACGGGTTGGTGGGGAACACTAACC
>JAHFDK010000086.1 GCA_023249095.1 Candidatus Rokuibacteriota bacterium
CCCCGTCCGGCTCGCCCAGGATCTGGCGACGCTGGACCAGCTGTCCCGCGGCCGGCTGGAATTCGGCGCGGGCACGGGCGTCCTGATGCACGAATTCATCCGCTGGAACCTTCCCTTCGAGAGCCGGCACGAGATGAGCGCGGAAGCGCTGGACATCATTGTCAGAGCCTGGACGTCGGACACGCTGACGTACCAGGGCAAGTACTGGCAACTCGACGAGGCGATGCCGACCCCCAGGCCCTACCAGGCGCCCCACCCGCCCGTCTGGGTCGCCGCCCACAGCGCGGCCTCGTTCGACTACGCGGCCAAGCACAACTACCACATCGCGCAGAACATCGACGTGGACGCGGTGATCGCCGAGAAGTTCGCCACCTACCGGAGGCTTTGGAAGCAGTACGCGCATCCCGGTCCCACGCCGCGCGCCTTCCTGGCGCGCCACGTCCACGTCGCCGAGACCGACGCACAGGCTCGCGCCGAGGCCGAGCCCCATCTGCTGATGGGCTTCATCCAGGGCGGCGAGCTCATCGCCAAAACGCGGGTCGGCTTCGGGCCTCCCGAGCGGGAGTCGCTGGAGCGATCAACCCCGGAGCGGAAGGAGCTGGGGCGCGTGTTTCAGGAATGCACGAAGTCCTACGACTTCTGGATCGACAACGGCCTGGCTATCGTCGGCAGCCCCGATACCGTGATCAGAAAGATCAAAGCGCAACGCGAGCTGACGGGCTACGACATCCTCGGCGCCCGACACCGGATAGGCCACCTGGCACCGGAGCTCGCGCACAAATCCATGCGGTTGTTCGCCGAGCACGTGATGCCGGCGTTCGCCTGACAGCGGGACCGGTTCAGCTGTAGAGGTGACAGGCGACTCGGCGACCCGGGGACACTTCGGAGAGCGAGGGTTCCTGCTCTGAGCAGCGAGGCATCACGAACGGGCAGCGCGGATGGAAGCTGCACCCGCGTGGCGGATTGAGGGCGCTGGGGACTTCGCCGCTGAGGACGATCTCCTCCCTGGCCTCGTCGGGATGTGACGGCAGGGACGCCGCGAAGAGAGCCTTGGTGTAGGGGTGGAGCGGGCTGGCGCACAGCTCGAGGCTGTCGGCCACCTCGACGAGCTTCCCCAGGTACATGACGGCGGTTCGCTGGCTCACGTGGGCGACCGCCGCCAGATCGTGCGCGATGAACAGGTAGCTCACCGCGAGCCGCGCCTGGATCTCCTCGAGCAAGCTGATGATGTGGGCCCGGATGGAGACGTCCAGAGCGGAGACGGGCTCGTCGAGCACGATGAGTCGCGCGTTGGTGGAGAGTGCCCGGGCGATCGCTAACCGCTGCCGCTGCCCCCCGCTGAACTCGTGCGGGAAGAGACGGCTCATGTCGGGTCTCAGGCCGACGAGCTCCAGGAGCTGCGCGACGCGCGACCGCACCTCGTGCCGCGAGACCTGCTCGTGGGTCTCGATGGGCTCGGCGATGATGTCGCCCACCCGCATGCGGGGGCTGAGCGAGCTGTACGGGTCCTGGAATACGACCTGCACCTTGCGCCGGTAGTCCATCAGCTCCCGGCCGCGGAGCTCCGCGAGATTGCGCCCCTCGAACTCGATGGCGCCGGACGTGGCCTCCTCGGCCGCCAGGATCAGCTTGGAGGTGGTCGTCTTGCCGCAGCCCGACTCCCCCACCAGGCCCAGGGTCTCGCCGCTGTCGATGGTGAAGCTGATGCCGTCGACCGCCTTGACCCACCCCTGCACGCCGCCCAGCAGGGAGCTTCCGACCGGAAAGTGCTTCTTGAGGTCCCGGACCTCGAGCAGCGGCTCACCCACGCGTGGTGGCCTCGTGAAGGGGCAACCAGCACCTCGTCGTGGCCGCGTCGTCTAGGTGCTGCTCCGAGGGCTCCTCGACGCGACAGCGTTCCATCGCGCTCTGGCAGCGCGGCTGGAAGCTACAGCCGGCCGGCAAGCGGGAAAGATCGGGTGGCTGGCCCGGGATGACGTAGAGCGGGTCCTTGGTGCCGAGCTTCGGGATCGAGTCCAGCAGCGCCCTGGTGTAGGGATGCCGGGGGTTGTAGAACAGCCCCCGCACCGACTGCATCTCCACGATCTTGCCCGCGTACATCACCCCGACCTTGTCGCACATCTTGGCCACGATGCCGAGGTTGTGGGTGACGAAGATGAGGGCCACACCGCTCGCCCGCTGCAGGTCCTTCAACAGATTCAGGTACTGGAGCTGGATGGTCACGTCGAGGTTCGTGGTCGGCTCGTCCGCGATGATGACCTGGGGGCCTCCAGCCAGGGCGATGGCCCCGACGATGCGCTGGCGCATGCCCCCGCTCATCTGGTGCGGGAGGTCCTTCATCCGCCTCTCCGGTGAGGGAATGCGGACTGCGCTCAAGAGCTCCTTCACCCGCTGGCGCAGGCGCCGTCCACGGAACGCCCGATGGTAGTAGGCCGGCTCAGCGACCTGGTCGTAGATGGAGAAAAGCGGGTCCAGGGAGGCCATAGGATCCTGGAGGATGGTGGCGATCCGCCGCCCGCGGATCTGCCGCATCTCCGTCTGGCTTTTGCCCAGCAGGTCCTCGCCCTCGAGCTCGATCCGACCGCTCACGATGCGGGCGCTCGGGGGCAACAGACGGACGATTGCGTGGCAGGTGGAAGTCTTGCCGCAGCCGGACTCTCCCACGAGCCCGAACGTCTCTCCCGCTTCCAGGCTGAAGCTGACTCCGTCGATCGCCTTCACGACGCGCGTGCCACGGAAGCCGAAGTAGTAGGCTCTGAGATCGTCTACACGCAACAGCGGAGGCACGGGCGATCGAGACCTAGCGGTTGCGCAGCTGGGGATCCAGGCGGACGCGCAGCCAATCACCCAGCATGTTGGCCGAGAGCACGAGCATCGTGATGCAGATCCCCGGGAAGACCGCCAGCCACCACTTCCCTTGCATCAGGCTCTCGCGCTCCTGGGCCATCATGAGTCCCCAGGAGGGCTCCGGCGGGGGGACGCCGACGCCGAGGAAGCTGAGCGACGCCTCGATGATGACGGCCACGCCCACCTGCAGGCTGAAGAGCACCATGACCGTGTTCATGACGTTGGGAATCAGATGCCGCCGGATGATCTTCAGCTTCCCGACGCCGTTGATCTCCGCCAGCCGCACGAACTCCCGCTCCCGCAGCGCCAGGACTTCCCCCCGCACCGCGCGCGAGTACCGGCTCCAGAAGACCAGGGCCAGGATGAGCACGATGTTCCACACGCCGGGCCCACGCACGCTGGACAACAAGATCGCAAAGACCAGCGAGGGCAGCGTCAACCAGGCGTCGGTAACACGCATGATGATCTGGTCCCACCACTTGCCCATGTACCCCGCCAGGACGCCGAGCAGCGTGCCGATGGCGCCCGCGAACAGCGTGCCCGTCAGGGCCACCACCAGGGAAATACGGGCGCCGTACATCAGCCGGCTCAGCAAATCCCGACCGAGGTAGTCGGTGCCCAGAGGCGTGGCGAACGTGCCCTGCGAGAACCAGAACGGGGGCATGTTGTCGACGTATGGGCAGTCGGCCATGCCGTACTTCGCCTGGCACTGCCCTGGCGTGGGCTTCACCGGATCGAGATGGCTGTGAGGCGCCAGGACGGGGGCGAGGACGGCGGCGAGGACCAGGACGGTCACCAGCAGAAGTGGGACCAGCGGGATTTCGCGCACCCAGCTGTAGCTCCGGCGCGCGGCGCGCGAGACCCCGCCGATCTCGGTTGCACGTCCCAGGATCGTCGCCATCGCCTAGGCCTCCTGCACCTACCGGGACAGGCGGATGCGGGGATCGACGTAACCGTAGAGGACGTCGATCACGAAGTTCAGCATCACGATCATCAGGCCGGACATCAGCACCACACCCTGCACCATGGGGAAGTCGCGGTTGCTCAGGCCGTCGTAGAGCAGCTGGCCGACGCCGGGCCAGTTGAAGATGACCTCGATCACCACCGCCACGTTCACCATGATCAACAGATTCAACCCGGCGAAGGTCAGGACGGGGATCAGCGAATTCTTGAGCGCGTGCTTCGCCACGACCATGCGCTCGGGCACGCCCTTGAGGCGAACGAGCTTGATGTAGTCGCTACCAAGGACGTCGAGCATCCCGGAGCGGGTGATCCGCAGCATGGCCCCCGAAAAGTACCAGCCCAGAGCGAACGCCGGCATGGCCAGGTGCGGCCAGTCCCTGAACCAGAACGGCGCCCACGTCGCCGGGTTGCTCCAGACGAAGGCGCTGCTCCCCTTACCCAGAACGGGAAGCCAGCCCAGCTGAACGCCGAAGATGATGATCAGGACCAGGCCGACGAAGAACCCCGGCATAGACAACCCGAGGAGGGCGATCATCTTGCCGGCGTTGTCCCACCAGGTGTTCACCTTCAGCGCGGACAGCATCCCGAACGGCACGCCCAGGGCGAGCGAGATGACGAAGGCGGCAAACCCGAGCTTGAGCGAGTTCGGCAGCCGCTCGAAATAGATGTCCCGGACCGGCAGAGACTTCTCGAAGGAGTGCCCGAAATCTCCTTTCAGGAGATTGCCGATGAAGCCCGTGTACTGCCAGTACACGGGTTGATCCAGGCCCCAGTCATGCTTGATGCGCTCGAGGTAGGTCGCGTCGGCGCCGATCTCCCCCTTCATCGCGACCGGGTCGCCGGTGAGCCGGACCATCGCGAAGATGATCGTAACCAGGAGCCACAGGGTGACGAGGCTGTAGAAGCCTCGGAGGAGGACGTACTTTCTCACCGGTCCGCCCGCACCTCCCAGACCTCCCACGGCCACGGATAAGGAGCATGCAGCGTGTCGTAGTAACGCTCGATCCCCTTGCCTTCCGGGAGGACTCTCGGCCCAATCGCGTGCACGAAGGGGTTCCAGTAGATCGGCACCATGTAGTACTCCTCGACCAGGATCTTCTGGATCGCCTTGTTCAGCCGGTCCCGTTCGTCCAGGTTCTTGCTTGCCTCATGCTTCGTCCACAGCTCCTCGATCTGCGGCTCGCAGACAATGGAGGCGGGGCTACCGCAGACAGCGTAGACGCCGATGGTGGCCTTGGCCCCGCCCGGCCGCGGATCGATGTTCTGCACGATGGTCCGGTTACCGGGAAATCCCTTTCTGCCCTGGCCCATCTTGGCCCTGAAGGCAGGTCCCTCCAGCGACTGGAGCTTGCCGCGAATTCCTACCGCGCGCAGGTCGGTGAGGATGCGCTCGCCCATGTCGAAGTAGGGGACGAAGGGCACGAACCACTCGAACTCGAAGCCGTTTGGGAACTTGGTCTGCGCCAGCACCTGCTTGGCCTTCGCGATGTTGTGCTCCGGCAGCGGCAGGTCCTTCCCGTCCCCCTTCAGGGCGTCGCGGTTCTCCGGGCTGATCCAGTTGCCCCAGACCTTGCCGACGCCCTGGGTCTCCTGTCTGACCAGGAACTCACGGTTGATGGCCAGGCTCACCGCCTGGCGCACGCGCTTGTCGTGGAAGGGACTGTCGGGCTCGTTGTAGCCGGGGAACGCCAGGTGCCAGACACTCGTGAAGTTGGGAACCCAGCGCAGGTTCTTGTCCGCCATCACCTGCGGCAGCACCTTGCCCGTCATCCCGAAGGCCAGGTCCAGCTCCCCTGTCTGCAGGCCCGCCAGACGTGCCGCGTTATCTCGGATGCCCTTGACGACGATGGTCTTGGCGGCCGGGGTGCGGCGCCAGTACTCCTCCCAGGCCTCGAAATCCATCTGAACGCCGGCCTGCTGGCTGACAAACTTGTACGGCCCGGCGCCGATCGGCTTCGCCTTGAACCCGTCCCGGCCGACCTTCTCGTAGTAGTGCTTGGGAACGATCCACCCGATCCCGCTGACCGCCCCGTTGTAGAGGTCCATGAACTCGAGGAACGGCTCTTTGAAGTGGAAGACGATCGTGCGGTCGTCGACAATCTGGATGTGCTCGAGCTTGTCGCGGAACAGCTTGGCGTGCGCCCCCTTGTAGTTCTCGTAGGTCCACTTCACGTCGGCGGTGCTGAGCGGCTGGCCGTCGTGGAACTTGAGCCCTGGCCGCAACCGGAATGCCGCCCTCCTGAAATCAGCCGCCAGCTCGGCGTGCTCGGCCAGACTGTAGGTGGCCTCCCCCTGTGGCATGGGCTTGATGAGCGCGTCGTGGACCAGATAGTCGTAGGTCTGCATCGTCAGGGCGAATATGTGCTCCAGCGGATCGAGCCAGCCGGGGTCGAGGGCGAAGTGTTGCGCGATCCTGAAGGTGCCCTTGGGCTTTCCCTTCGCCGTCTCGATCTGGGCTTCCTTGATATCCAGCTTGACCAGCGGCCCGGAGAGGATCGGCGTCTGTCCCCCCTTCTGTGCGGCCGCTTCGCCAGCAGCCGCCACCAGGGCCAGAGCGGCAATGAGAGCCAGAAGTTCTTTGATCCCAGTGCGTCGGGTCATGGTCGATCCTCCTCACTCGCGGAGACCGATCGGGAGCACGAGAACGAACAAGCCCAATTGAAAAGTTGCACCATTATGGACAGCTTGCAGAGCTTGTCAACCCGGGACCCCGGGATAGAAGCCCCACCCGACCGGGTCGACGCGAGCTACACACCTCGTGCATGGCTCAAGGCTATGCCCGACCGATGGGCGACGAGCACCAGGACGCCAACCCCCAGGAGGCCGGTGGCGCCGCCCACGGCGCAGGCCGCGCGCACGCCGAGGTGCTCGGCGATGATGCCGACCAGCAGTGACCCGAAGGGCGTCATGCCGGCGAAGGTCACGGTGTACAGTCCCATCACTCGTCCACGGAGCTCGTTGGGCGCGATGAGCTGGAGTGTGATGTTGCAACCCGTCGTGAAGAGGATCTGACAGCATCCGAGAAGAGCGAGCACGGCGGCCGCGGCGGCGAACTGGCCGACCAGCGCCAGCGCGACGAGCCCGGCGCAGAGCGTCGCCGCCGAGCCCGCCAGGAACGAGAGCGGAGGCTGACCGCGCCGAAACAGCGCAACACCGAACCCTCCCGCAACAGCCCCGGCCCCCAATGCGGACATGAGGAGCCCGAACCCGTGCGCTCCCTGGTTCAGCACGTCCCGGGCAACCAGGGGCACCACGACGTTGAAGTTGAGAACCAGGAGGCTCACGACGATCATCAGCCCGAGAGTGAACGCCACCGGCGGAGTTCTCCCCGCATAGGCCAGCGCGCCGAGAACCCCTTCCCTGATTCCGAGCCGGCCGGCGGGATCGGGGCGCCCTTCGGTACGAATCGCCAAAAGCGCCACCAGCACGGCGATGAAACTCACGCCGTTCAGAAGAAAGGCGAGGGCGACGCCGAAGGCGGCGATGAGCAGCCCGGCGACGGCGGGGCCAACAATGCGGGCGCCGTTCATGACCACCGAGTTGAGCGCGACGGCGTTGGCCAAGTCGGCCCTGCCGACGAGATCGGTGACATACGCCTGGCGCGCCGGGATGTCGATCGCCCGACCCAGCCCGTAAATCGCGGCGAGGACCGCCACGTGCCAGTACTGGATGTGGCCGCTCCAGACGAGGACGGCCAGCACCAGCGCCTGCAGCTTCATGGCCGTCTGGCTCACGAGCAGAACCCGCCGCTTGGCGAAGCGGTCGCTCAGCGCGCCACCGATCGGTGACAGGAGCAGGACCGGCGTGAACTGAAGCGCGCTGACGATTCCGAGTTGGAGCGGAGACCGGGTTAGCTCCAGCACGAGCCACGCCTGCGCCACGCTCTGCATCCAGGTCCCGATCTGTGAGACCAGCTGGCCGATCCAGAACAGCCGGAAGTCACGGTGCCGGAGAGCCCCAAGGCGCACCGGTCGGGGCGCCGGCGCGAGCCCTCCGACTCCTTCGGTGGCTTCCGATCCCCCGGGCATCGTCCTGACTGTACACGAGCCGACTTATTGAGAACGACATGCAATGCTCACCGCGGAAATCCCGGATCCTCGCGTCCCGCCGCAGAAAGCCTCTTGACGCGGACGCTCTTTCCGCAGATCTTCGGACGCATCGAGCGACTCGCGTGCCGGCGGGAGGGTCCCGTTGGTGGGGTGCGATGGCAGCCAGAGCGTAGCCCACATCCGACGGAGGAGAGCGATGCGGAAGACGATTGCGGTGGTGGCAGGACTGCTGATCATGGCGGGCTGGACGGTTGCCGCGCAGGAGAAGGCCAAGGCCGGAAGCTCGGACGCCACGAAGATCGCGAGGGCGATGAGCGCCGCGCCGCCGTCGATCTCGAAGAACGCGACGATCATGGAGATGACCGCGGACGGCCAGATGAAACAGCTCCGGGCCGGCACCAACGGCTGGATGTGCATGACCGAAGCCGATGGGACTCCGATGTGCCTCGACAAGGAATGGCAGAGCTGGGCCGACGGCTGGATCAACAAGAAGGATCCTCAGGTCAAGAATATCGGCCTCGCCTACATGCTCAAGGGTGACAAGGGCACCAGCAACACCGACCCCTACGCCGACAAGCCGACGGCCGACAATCAGTGGGTGGTAAGCGGCCCGCACGTGATGGTCGTCGTGCCGGACCCAGCGCAGCTCGACGCGTTGCCGACCGATCCGCAGAACGGCGGACCGTGGGTGATGTGGAAGGGCACGAAGTACGCGCACATCATGATGCCGACCGCCCCGATGCCGAAACAGCCGGCCGCGAAGGGTTCCGCGGCCAAGCCTGCCGAGAAGAAGTAGCCGGCGTCCGTCGCCGGCGAGCGGCTACATTCTTCGCCCCTATCGCCCGGGGTGCGCGAGCTTATGCTCCCGGGCGAATGTTCTGGTTCAGGTGGAAGAGGTTCGTCGGATCGTACTTGGACTTGAGCGCGCGCAGGCGAGCGAAGTTCGGCCCGTAGGCCGCCTGGATCGGCTCGTCGCCTTCGTCCGCGCCCAGGTAGTTCACGTACCGGCCACGCGCGAAGTAGGGTTGCATCGCGTCGTACGTCTCCCGCGTCCACGCCACGTTCCGATCGGTGTCACCCGGATCGAGCCACTCCGAGACAATCAGCAGGTTGTAGCCCTCGGAGCGGTGGGGGAACGCCGTCTCGCTGACGCGCACCCGGGTCGCCGCGCCGTGCATGTGCTCGAGCACCAGCCCGCTCATCGGTGACGGGCACGTCGAAAACCGCGCACTCAGGATCTCGATGGCTGCGTCGCTCAGCTCGGCGAGGAAGTTCGACTTCCAGTAGTTGAGCGCGCCGCGGGGAAAGGCCTCGTCCAGCATCATGTTGGTCTGCTCGTAGCTCGCCGGGCCGATGGTGTCCATCGCCGGCTGCCCGAACGCCTTGATGGGTCGAAGCGCGGCTTCGGCTTCGCCGGAAGCGCCACAATGGCAGGCGATGAGGACTGCCAGCCGTGTCCCCGAGCCGTCGGGCGCGTGCAGCAGTCCGCCGAACAGCGTGAGCTCGTCGGGGAGCGACGAGGTGACCTCGCGGAAGAATCGGAGCACGTCGCGCGTGCTCTCGAAGGGGTGGGCCACCAGGCCGCTCGTCACCGGGCCTACCGGATTTAGCCGGTACTCGAGCGACGAGGCCACGCCGAAGTTGCCGCCGCCACCCCGGAGCCCCCAGAACAGGTCGCCGTTCTCCTTCTCGTTGGCCAGCACGACTTCTCCCGAAGCCGTGACGACCTCTGCAGAGAGAAGGTTGTCGACAGCCAGGCCGTGCTTGCCCATGAGCCAACCGAGCCCGCCGCCGAGCGTCAGCCCGGCGATGCCCGTGGTGGAGATCGTGCCGCCGGTGGTCGCGAGCCGATGGACCTGGGTCTCGCGGTTGAACTCGCGCCACGTGACCCCCCCCTGCGCGCGCACCGCGCGGCGGAGCGGGTCCACGTGGATTCCCTTCATGAGCGAGAGGTCGATCATCAGCCCGCCGTCGCACACGGCCTTGCCGGCCACGTTGTGCCCACCGCCACGCACGGCGATCTCGAGGCGGTGCGTGCGCGCGAAGTTCACCGCGTCGACGACGTCGGCGGTGCCCCTGCAGCGCGCGATCAGCGCCGGCCGCCGGTCGATCATCCCGTTGTGGAGCCGGCGCGCCTCGTCGTAGCCGGCATCTCCGGGACGCAGCAGGGCACCCGAGAGCCGGGCAGACAGTTCGGCGATCGTGGCTTCTTCCACGGTCGATGGGCTGCTCATGGGCGATCTCCGATCTGGTAGAGGGGTTTGCGTCACCGCGCCAGCCTGATGTTCTGGTTCATATGGAAGAAGTTGTCGGGATCGTACTTCGCCTTGAGCTGCTGCAATCGCGCGTAGTTCGATCCATACGCCGCCGCCACCGGATCGCCGCCCTCCTCGTCGCCAAGATAATTGACGTAGCGACCCGACGCCATGAAGGGTTGCATCGCCGCGAACGTCTCGCGCACCCAGGCCAGGCAGCGCTCGCCGTCGGCCGGATCTATCCACTGCCCCAGCACCAGGAAGTTGTAACCGGCCCTGCGATGCGGAAACGCTGTGTCGCTCGCGCCCACACGCACCGCCGCGCCGTGCAAGTGCTCGAGCAGCAACTGACTCACCGGTGACGGGCACCGCGCGTAGCAGTCGATCATCGTATCGATCGCATCGTCGCTCAGCACCGCCAGGAAGCTCGACTTCCAGTAGTTGAACGCGCCTCTGGGATAGACGGCGTCCTGCATCGAGTTCATCTGGCAGTAGGGTCTTGGCCTGAGCGTGTCCAGCACCGGCGGTCCAAAGGCTTTGATCGGACCGACCGCCGCCCCGCCGCGCTCCAGCGTGCCGCAGTGGCAGGCGACGATGGCGGCGATCTTCGTGTTCGATCCATCGGGCGCATGCAGCAGGCCGGCCCCCGCCGTCAGCTCATCGGGCGCTGACGCGCTCACGTCGCGATAGAACCGCAGCACGTCCCGGGCGCGCGGAAACGAGTGGGCGACGAGTCCGCCCGTAATCGTCGGCCCCACGGCATGAACCCGGTATGCAAAGGAGGCCGCCACCCCGAAGTTCCCGCCGCCGCCGCGCAGTCCCCAGAAGAGATCAGGATGCTCCCGCTCGCTGGCGGTGAGAATTCGGCCGTCGGCGGTGACGAGCTGGACCGACAGTAGATTATCGACGGCGAGGCCGTACCTGCCGTGCAGCCATCCGAGTCCGCCCCCGAGTGTGAGACCGGCGATCCCGGTTGACGAGATGACGCCGCCCGTGCTCGCGAGGCCATGCGCCTGCGTCTCGCGGTTGTACTCCGCCCACGTCACGCCTCCCTGCGCGCGGGCCGCGCGGGTCGCCGGATCGACGTGAATCCCCTTCATCGACGAGAGATCGATCATCAGGCCGTCGTCGATGGTGGCGCGGCCGGCCACGTTGTGGCCGCCGCCGCGAATGGCGACCTCAAGGCGCAGCGCGCGCGCCAGCTTCACGGCTTCCACGATGTCGGCGGTGCCGCGGCACCGCGCGATGAGCGCCGGCCGTTTGTCCACCAGCCCGTTGTGCACGCGACGAGCCTCGTCGTATTCGTGATCGCCCGGCTGGAGAAGCTGCCCGCTGAATCGGCGGGCGAGATCAGCCAGAAGGCCAGCACGGATGAACGTCGTGGTCGTGACCATATCGGCTTCCGTCGGTGGCACCGCCTTCACGAGCTCGGCGCCGAGGCGCGCGCGAAATTCCTCGCTCGGCAAGCCGCGCAGCTCCCCCGCCACCGCCAGGAGGTCGCCCAGCGGCGCGGCGGTGTCGCCAGTCGGGGCGGAGTCGCTCAGCATCGTATCCACCAGCTCGTCGAGTCGCTCGGCCGGATCCCGCTCAGGCATCGTCCTGATCCAATCGTGCCCGAAGGCTTCCGAGCGCGCGGAACTGTAGTTGCTTCACGGCTCCCTCGCTTCGCCCGAGCACCCGGGCGATCTCGGCGATGCTCCTGTCCTCGGCGAACCGCATCTCGATGACGCGCCGCTGGTCCGCGGGCAGCTCGCGGACCGCGCAATAGAGCGACGCGCGTCGCTCGGTGCTCTCGTGTTCTCCCTGGCCCGGCTCCGGGTTCGGGGGCACGTTCTGGTCACGCACCGTGCGGTGGTGATGGTCCGTGACGGCATTGGCCGCGATACGGTAGAGCCAGGCGGCGAACGGAACGCCGCGCCATTCGAACCGCCCGAGGTTGGCGAGCGCCTGCTGAAAGACCTCGGCGGTCAGGTCCTGGGCGTCGGAACGGGTCGCGACTCGCCGCGCGACGTAGGCGTAGACCCGGTCGAAGTGCAGCCGGTAGAGATCGGCGAAGCAGCGCGGGTCCCGCTGCGCAGTCTCGACCAGAAGCTTCTCGTCAGGCTCGCTCTCGACCATCGCTCACCCGGTATAACCGGCGGCAGCGCCGAAAGTCACGCTCGGCACTTGACGCGCCCAACCTGACCGAGTGTGCGCCGCCGGTACGAGGACCTTGCTGATGGGCCTCCGGCCGAGAGCCCCGTGTGATGGAAAAGTTGGTGCCGCCGGAGGGCACCGCTTCCTTTACGTTGGAATTCGCGCCTTTGCTGACTGCACTTCGATGGGATTTTTGAACTCGCCCGCCAGCCGAGTAATTCAGAAGGGGCTTCCAGAGATGAGCGCTCAGGCTGTCCTTGCGGCGTGACCCAGAGGGCCGAGCTTCCCGCGCCCGTGAAAGCGATCGCGATGGAGCAGAGCGCTGAGCCCGTGCCAGCGATCGCGAGCGGGGCGCGACGCCGGCCGCCGAAGGTGCGGTCGGAGAGAAGGCCGAACACGACGCGGCCGGCGGCGATGACGACCTGGCCGAGGACGAGCGTCCGCTTCACGCCCCACCGGTCAGCCATCATGCCGGCGGGGAGCGACATGAGAACCGGATCGCATAGGATCCTTCACGATGGGCTCCTCCGCCTCGGCCTTCTCGGCGATGCGGCGGCCGCTAAAGGTATCCTGGTGGTGGTGAACCTGGTCTTCGCTTCCGGCTTCCTCGTCCCCCAGCGCTGTCTCGGGCAGGACTACTTTCGCGGAGTTCGCGCGGCGTTTCCTGGCGCCTGCTTTCCCCAGGTGCCGGTGCTCGGCTCCATCGAGATGCGGGCCCAGGCGCTGGCCACCGAGATAACCGGCTTTCGCTTTCCAGAACCGCACGCGCGCATTCACATCATCGCCCACAGCATGGGCGGACTGGACGCCCGCTACGCCCTGCATCGTAACCTCTCCGCGTTGGCCCCGCGCGTCGCGTCGCTCTCGACGATCGGCACGCCGCACCGGGGAAGCCCTATCGCCGATCTGCTCGTCGGCCCAGACGAGGGTGCACGTCCCGTGCGCCGCGTGGTGTACGAGGCGCTGCGTGGCGCCGTTGCTGCATTCGGGCTCCCCACTGGAGCGCTCGACAATCTGACCACGGCGTATGCTCGGCGGTTCAACGAGGCTCATCCCGACATCGCGGACATCCCCTGCTATTGCTATGCCGGCAACGGCGCGACGTCGTATCTGCTGCAGTTGACGTCCGCCTACATCAGGAACGCGGGCCAGGCTGAGGACGAGCGGGAAAATGACGGGCTGGTGAGCGTCGCCTCGACGTCCTGGAAGCCGCTGGCCGAGTCCCCGTGGCCAACGGATCACCTCGGCGAGGTCGGGCACAGCCTGACCCCGCCGAGCTTTGCCTCGAGCTTCCCCCATCTGGAGACCCTGCGCCGTGTGATCGAGCGCGCGGGGGCCGGCGCCTGAGCGGCGTCATCCCTCGAGGGCGCGACGAGTCCCCCGGGCCGTCGTGGCGTGGCGCACGAGATCGGCGAGGGGGCCGGGCGTCCAGCCGTCACACAGTCGCGCGATCGCGTGCACCCCAAGCATGCGATAGCTCTCGAACTGCGATTCACCGAAGAACTGGTCCACCGTCGACTCGTGGGGAAACTGGTCGTTGGCCATTGCGTACTCATAGATGTCGGGCGGCTCACTTCCGTAGAAGGCGGGCTTGACGTAGAGGAGCCAGCCGTCGCGGGCGTCGAGGGCCGCGGCGGCCGCCGCCGGGTCGGCCAGCGTCGGCGGTGGATCCACGACGGAGTAGCGAATGCGTCCTACCGCCCAGTACAGCCCGCGGGCGCGGGTCACCGGATCGGCCGAGCGGGGGTAGATCGACATACCGTTCGGGAAATCGATGGGGATCCCGAGATCGGCGCGGATCTTGCGAATCGCGCCGCCGAGATCGTTCAGCCCGCAGGTGGGGTCGCAGCCCGCGTCGCTGACTACGATGAAGTGACAGCGCCGGAGGACCATCTCGTAGAGGCCCAGGTTGTCGAAGTGCCCACCGTCCGACAGGTACACGTAAGGTGAGGTGCTGTCCGTGAGGCCGAAGGCTTCCGCCACGATCGGGCGGACGGTGAAGCGGGGACTCGAGAGATAGAACGTGTTGTCACCGGCGCGGCCCGGGTTTCCCAGCCACCATCCCAGGCGGGCGTTGAAGAACGTCATCAGGAAGGTGACCAGCGGTGAGGAGTGATAGCCCATGTTCGGGCTGGCGGCGGCGCCAGAGATCGTGATCGCCGTCCCCAGGGAGACGCCCCGAGGACCGCCGTAGTAGCGTGGCGGTGTGTCGGACCTCGAGCGCGTCCGACGGTAGCCCTCGTCGTGGCCGACCGCTATGCTGCCGGCGTGCAGCGGTGACACCGTGAAGCTGTGCGCCTTGCGCTCCTGCCAGGCCAGCCGATCGCCGTGAATCAGGTTGAGCGCCACGTTGACGACGTGAAAGAGCGCCTTCCGTCCTGGCTGCCGGCTGGGCGCTGGCGCCGACGGCGGTGGGTTCGGCCACAGCTCGTGCATCTGGATGTTGTCGGCCTCGTCGAAGCCGGTGAACGGGTTGCTGTCGCGCTCGAGGTTCGAGGCGCCCAGGTAGGCGCGGATCAGCCGGGCCCGGTACATCGCGTGCAGCGAGAACTTGTTGGTGTTGATGAACCAGGCGGCGACGCTGCCGAGCAGCGCGAGGCCGGCACCGACCACGACCACGAGTATCGGCGAGGAGCTGAGGAGCACCTTGACATGGTCCAGCGGGACCTGCGGCACATCAGGCCACGGCGTCGGGAAGGGTCCGCTCATTGCGAGATCCGGGGCGCGATCCATCAACCACCGGAGCAGACCGCTCGTGAACAAGGACATGGCGAGCAGAAGAACGGCCGCGAAGACCGCGGCAGCCGCCGGCAGGCCCAGGCCGCCGAGTTTGGACGCCAGCCCGGGCGGGGCCGACGCCGACCCGGCGGCCGACCGCGCGCTCCATCCTCCCGCCAGGGCGATCAGGCCCGACGCACCTCCGACCGAGGCCAGCAACCACGTCACCACCGGCCGGGAGAAGAGCAAAGGGCCGAACAGGATGAGGGAGCTCAGCAGCATCCAGGCGACACCCGAGATGAGCGTCCACGCTCCACAGCGCGCCCACCACTCGCGGTCCTCGTCGTTGGTCCAGCGGCTCAACAGGCCCACCAGGAGCGTGGCCGCCAGCAGAAACGCGCCCAAGAACACGCTGGGCGCCATGCATGCGTAGAGAAGCGTGAAGCGACCGAGCCTCCCGTGGTCGTTGAACAGCAGGCTCGCGAGACACCACGCGAGGAAGCCGGCCGCCGCGCCGGCGATGACGACGACGCCCAGCTCGGACAAGGCGGCCCCGATCTTGTGCGCGCGGGATCCCTTCGATGGCCGCGCAGCCCCCCAGGGAGTCATGAGCCAGAGGGTGTAGCCGGCCCAGGCGATCAGGTGGACGACGACTCCGAAGTACACGAAGTGCTTCCACTCGTGCGTCGGCGACCAGGCCCAGTAGAGGGTGAGGCACAGCATTGCGATCAGGAGCGGGCCCAGGCCAAGCGTCAGGAATTTTCCCTGGCCTCGCCGCGCGGTCGTGCTGCTCGGGATGCTGGCGCCGAGGTAGGCGACCGCCCAGGCCAACGCGATCGTCCCGAGACCGAGGAGGACGTTGCCGGCGCGCCCGCCCTGGATGAGGGCCAGGTATAGTCGGGGCACGAGGAGCCCGGCCGCGAGCAGAGGCAGCAGGACGACCCAGAGGAGGATCAGGTTACGCAGGATCGTGCCGGCGAGGCTCCAGGTGTCGGCCGAGAGCAGGCCCGAGCGCGGCGCCAGGTAGTTACTGTAGTCGCGGAGGTGAGACACGGGCGAGGGCTCGGGATCGAGCTTGTCCGACGAGTCGAGGGTGGCCAGCGAATCGGCGACGGCCGCCACGTCGTCACGCGAGTGGGAGAGCCACGCCGTCAGCCAGCCGCCGATGTAGCCGCCACCCGAGACCGTCGAGAGGTAGTGAAATTGTGGAAGGACCTTGACCTTGGCCAGCCCTTGCAGGACTCCCAGCGCAAACGTCGCGCTCCGGATTCCCCCGCCCGACAGACACAGGGCGGAGCGCTTCTCCGGGAGACCGTGAATGGCCTCGTAGAGCCAACCGAGTCCGCCCGGGCCGTTCAGCAGCCCATGCAGACACTCGTACTCCTCCGTGAGCACCCGCTCGACGGAAAGGCTCCCCTCCGATGGCTCCCGACTCGCCGCCCGGCTGTTGTCGAGGGCCTCGAACTCCCCGTGGGCCACGACGTGCAGCACGAGCTGAAGGAAGACGGCGACCATGATGGGGAAAGCCGCCCACTCCACGAAGCGAGGATTGACTAGCCAGGACAGGCACAGCACTCCAGCCACGCCGTAGGCCAGCCCCGTCGCCGCGCGCAGGAGCGAGGCCCACCGGCCGGACACGCGATGTGGCCGGAACAGGAGCACGAAGGTGAGGAAGACGATGCCGAGCAGCCCCCATTTCGTGAGGCCGGCCCACTGGACGAGCTGAAGCGGATCGGGGCGGGAGAGCTCGTGGAGGATCGCGAGGTTCTCGACGACGTCGGCCGCCCCGGCCGCCGCCGCGACAAGCGCGACGCCCGAGTGAAGCGCGAGAGCGGTCGCACCCCACAACCCAACGTAGGAGGCGATGAGCACGAAATCCACGAGCGTCTGGTCGTGGAGCTGCTGGCGGACGCCTGACCCGACCTCGCCGAGAGTGGCCTTGACGTCGTTCGGCGGGCACACCGCTACGGCCACCGTGATTTTGCCGACCCCGCATGGCACCTCGATCCTTCCCTTAGGGGCGAGGGCGGAGGTCGCCCACGCCGAGACGATGACCGAGAAGACGAGCAGGATGTAGGTTCCACGTCCCATGCCTGGACCTCGTAAGGTCACGGTGCCTGATCTTAAACCTTTGATGGGCCAGCCCATCAATAGCAACGTGTGCTGGGCAGCGTGCAAGAACAACCAGGCACTGCCGTGGCCGGAGCCGGCATATAACCTTCGAGTTGTTTAACGGCAAATACGAAGGAAATCTATCCAGGTTGGCACTTCCACGTGGCGCACTAGCCCTGGATCAGCGCACCGGGGCTACGATCTCCAGCTTACGCGATACGACGGACCCACGGGGAAGGGCGCGCCCTTCCCCGTGGGCGATGCGACGCTAAATCGTTTACGGCACCACGGCGCTCGTGCTGTCACCCGCCGCAGAGAGTTGGAAGGTGCCGGCCACCGAGTCGGCAGTGTAGAAATATGCAGCCGACGGCGTCCAGTTGGCCGGCGGCCTAGGAAGCGACGCCATGAACGGACCAGCGATCTGGCCCTGGGGGTTGGTGGCCACGCCGGTGAGTAGCCCCAGCGAGGCCGGTAATACTTCCATGTGGGCGCCATAGACCGTCGCCGCGGAGGCGAGAGACCGGGTATCGGCCTGGGCCTTGGCGACCCGCGCGCGCGCCTGCACGTTGGCGTAGAGCGGGATGGCGATGGCCGCCAGGATGCCGATGATCGCGACGACGATCATCAACTCGATCAGGGTGAAGCCTCGCTGGTTACCGAGATTCAGATGCCGTCTATACCAAGATCGAAGCATTCGCTCCTCCTTTGTGTTCGAGTTCCTCCCAGATTTGCAGTCACGCCCTCCCGCCCTTAGAGGGGGGCGCTCCTAGGCGCAGGACGAGAGGGAGTGCGGAGGAGCGCGGGGCTCCGAGAGGAGGATGGTGGCAAAAGCAAGAGAGCACGATTCGAGCGAAACGAGGGCGGCGTGGCAGGCATCGCCAGCCGCAGGCGCCTTGGCTTCAGCCGTGTCATCGACAAAAATGAGCCGGTTAAAAATCTCATCGCCGTCGGGCTTCTCGTTGTTCTCGATCCGTGCGACGCCGCTAGAGTCGAAGTCCAGTTCGGCCAGCCGGTGCTCCGCGAACGTGAGGAGTAACAGACCGCAGAATAGGATTGTGAGCGGAGTCCGCTGGCGGGCAGTCGCGTCCATGTCATTCCGACTATACGTGCAGTTTTGCTGCCAAGGCGTCCACCCCTTCAAGTCACCGCCTCAGAAGCACCCCGGACGCAGCTGGACTGGAAGGACCCAGACGGGCGTGCCTATTTCTGGGTAATCGGTGCCTCCCCGACACCGTGGACCCGCTCGGCCCGAAGGGAAGTGAGGATGGCCGGCTCCAACTCGCGAGTGCTGCGAAGCACGCCGCGTCGCGACTGCGTGTCGGTGAGCGCCGCGAACCACCGCTCACGATGGTGAAACCGTCCTATGCTGGGGCGCGCGTCGTGGCGTTCGTTAGACTCCCCGGCATCCGTCCTCAACCGAGGTGCCCATGCGATTGATCCGGCTCGAGGTTGTTCTCACGCTCAGCCTGATTCTGGTGCGCTCGCCGTCGCGCAGCAGCGAGAACGCTGAAGGCCAGCGTTGGACTACTCGTACTCCCGCAGAATCGGGATGATCCAGGAGGGATTTCTGCACGGCGCGGCTTATGTGCTCGATCGGTAGCCCCGGCGCGCCTCATCGGAACTCGTGATTGCGGTGAGTGGCTCGCCAATGTATTCTCACGCGCGCAGGACGCGCCCTTCGTCTCTAGGATCCGGTCAGCGACGCCACTGGGCGTCGCAAGGGGGCCGAGGCTGATGTGGCACTCCAAATTCCGCCCCAATCGATCCCCTCCTGGTGCGTGGTCTCCTTCGCCCGGTCCCTCCACTGACCCGATGTCGGGTCGCTCCAAGAATTCGGAGAGGGGGCCCCATGGACATGTGCCAGCCGAAGCTCACTCGGAGGTTGTCGCGGCGCGACCTTTTGAGAGCCGGCCTTGCCGCGAGCGCGATGCTGTCGGCCGAACCCGTGCTCGCGCCACGCCAGGGTTGGGCCCAGCCCAAGCGCGGCGGAGTTCTCCGCGTGTGGGGCTACGATCCGCCCCACTTCGACCCGCATCTGATCCTGGGCGGCAAGACGCACAACACGCTGAGCTTCGTCTACAGCAGACTCCTGCGCCACAAGGTCGGCGCCGGGGTGCCGCCGGGGAACTTCACCATCGAGCCTGATCTGGCGGAACGCTGGGACGAGCTGGATGAGACGACCTACGTCTTCCACCTGCGCCGAGGGGTTCGGTGGCACAACAAGCCGCCCGTCAACGGGCGGGAGCTGATCGCCGAAGACGTCAAGTTCACGTATGACCGCTTCCTGACGGAGAAAGGCAATCCCCTGCGCTACATGCTCGACCCCGTGGATCGGGTCGAGGTCGTGGATCGCTACACGGTTCGGTTCCGCCTGAAGGAGCCCTTCGTCTGGCTACCCAACATGCTGGCGAACCCGTTGAGCACCTGGATCGTCGCCCGCGAGGTCGTCGAGAAGTACGGAGATCTCAAGAAGGCCGAGACGGCGATCGGCACCGGCCCCTTCACCCTGGAGCGCTACGAGCCGAACGTGAAAACCGTCTTCCGGCGCAACCCTGACTACTTCAGGTCGGGCCAGCCCTGGGTCGACGGGGTCGAGTGGGTGGTCATGGACGACGCGGTCTCCGCGCTGGCCGCGTATCGCGCAGGGAAGCTCGACGGTGGCCCCTGGCACTGGTGGTCCGTTCGACAGCAAGACGTCGCCATGATGAAGAAGAGCCATCCGCACCTGCTCTACCAGGACTTCCTATCCACCGCGACCCACCGGATCTGGATGCGGACCGACAAGCCTCCCTTCAACGACGTGCGCGTCCGTCGCGCGATCTCTCACGCGGTCGATCGCCAGGCGGTCATCGAGGCCGTCTTCCTCAGGGGAGAGCCAAGCCCCGCGATCTCCCGGGGACTGCCCGAGTGGTCGCTGCGAGTCGATCAGCTCGGTGCTGGAGCCAAGTACTACCGGCACGATCCCAAAGAGGCGCGGCGGCTCCTGGCCGAGGCCGGCTTTCCCCAGGGCTTGAAGACCCAGCTGAGCGGAACTTCCGGTCTCGGCGCCGACCTGGTCGATTCCTTCCAGCTCGTCCAGCGCCAGCTCAAGGAAGGCGGCATCGAGGCGGAGCTAAAGACCCAGGAATACGGCGCCTACATGTCGACGACGACGCAGGGAAAGTTCGAGGGCATGGCGATGGGCCCGTTCGCGATCTCCTGGGAACCACACAGCCCCCTCTATGGGATGTACCTGCCCGATCAACCGCGCAACAGCAGCCACGTCAATGACCCCAAGCTGACGGGGATGCTGAAGGAGCAGATGCGCATCAGAGAGCTGGAAGCCCGCCGGAAGCTCATCTTCGACATCCAGCGGTATGTCGCCGAGCAGCAGTACTACGTCGATCTCTACTCGGTAGGCATCACCGGCTCCTGGCAGCCCTATGTGAAGAACTACGCTCCGAACCCGAGCTTCGACTACGGCGGCCGCGCCGCCGCGCTCTGGCTCGACCGGTAAATCCACGACAGCCCCACAGGAGGGCGTTCATGGATAGACTCCATCCGCAGATCTCGAAGCAGTTGACGCGTCGCGACCTCATGAGGGCCGGCCTCGCTGCCGGGGCGATGCTGTCGGCCGAGCCCGCGCTGGCGCCACGCCCGCTACGGGCCCAGCCCAAGCGCGGCGGAATTCTCCGCGTGCGGGGCTACGATCCACCCCACTTCGATCCGCATCAGACCCTGAACTTCAAGACCAACAACACGCTGAGCTTCGTGTACAGCAAGCTCGTCCGCCACAAGGTGGGCGCGGGCGTGACGCCGGGGACCTTCACGGTCGAGCCCGACCTGGCCGAGCG
>JAHFDK010000347.1 GCA_023249095.1 Candidatus Rokuibacteriota bacterium
CCCTGGCGTCCGTCGCCGCGAGCGTTCCGTCTCGCCGTCGTCACGGGGGCGGTGAGCGTCACCCTGCCGCTCGCCGTCGTGTCGGCGTGGCTCGTTCCGCTCGTCTGGGTCGGCTGGGCGCTCCTGCTCGAGCCCCTGAACTGCCGTCGCGGCCGGCCGTCGTGGCTCGCCGACATCGCCACCGGGGACGCATCGCGCCTGCTGGCGCTCCTCGCCAGCGGTGCGATCTGTGGCGTGCTCTGGGAGCTCTGGAACTATTGGGCGGCGACGCGATGGACGTACGCTGTCCCGTACCTCGGCGGCATCAAGATTTTCGAGATGCCGGTGCTCGGCTACCTCGGCTTCCCGCCGTTCGCGCTCGAGTCCTACGCCATGTACCACTGGCTCCGCGGGAGCCTCGGCCGAGATGCGGGCGCGCCGATGCTATAATCCGCCCGCATCGAGCCGAAACCTCACGGAGGGTGACCTGATGAAAGCGATCCGCGTCAACACGCCCGGCGGTCCTGACGTCATGCGTTACGAGGAGGTGCCGGAACCCACGCCCAAGGCCGGCGAGGCCACGGTGAAGGTCGACGCCGCCGGCATCAACTACGTCGACGTCTACCAGCGCTCAGGCCAGTACAAGCTCGCGCTGCCGTTGACGCTGGGTCTGGAGGCCGGTGGCACCGTCACGGCAATCGGCCCGAACGTGACCGAGGTGAAAGTCGGCGACAAGGTGGCCTACACCGGCGTGCCGGGCGCGTACGCGCAGCATGCCGTCGTGCCGTCCGCTCGCCTAGTGGTCCTGCCGACCGGGCTCAGCACCCGCCAGGGAGCCGCGGCCATGCTCCAGGGCTTGACGGCGCACTATCTCGCTTGCTCGACGTATCCGCTCAAGAGCGGGGACATCTGCCTCGTGCACGCGGCGGCCGGCGGCGTCGGGCTGCTGCTCTGCCAGATCGGGAAGATGCGGGGCGCCCGCGTCATCGGCACAGTCTCCACCGAGGAAAAAGCCAAGCTCGCGCGCGAGGCTGGAGCCTCGGACGTCATTCTCTACATGAAGCAGGACTTCGAGGCCGAGGTGAAGCGGCTCACCGACGGCAAGGGCGTCCAGGTCGTCTACGACTCGGTCGGCCAGACGACGTTCGACAAGGGGTTCAACTGCCTGGCGCCGCGAGGGATGATGGCGCTCTACGGTCAGTCGAGCGGCCCCATCGGCCCCTTCGACCCGCAGACGCTCAACGCCAAGGGTTCGCTCTTTCTGACGCGCCCGAGCCTCAACCACCACATCATCACGCGCGCCGAGCTCCTCCAGCGATCGGGCGAGCTGCTCGGCTGGATCCGGGACGGCAAGCTCAAGTTGCGCACGGAGTTCGAGTTCCCGCTGAAGGACGCGCCGGAAGCGCACCGGGCGCTCGAGGGGCGGAAGACGACGGGGAAGGTGCTCCTCATTCCGTGAACATCGCGCAGCACCTGGAGGCCTCCGCGCGCCATCACGCGAACCGTCCGGCGTTGATCGCGGGCGAGCGCCAGTGGACCTACCGTGAGCTGGACGAGGCGGCGTCGGCGCTCGCCGGCGGCTTCGCCGCCTCGGCCTCAAGCCCGGGGAGCGGCTTGGCCTGCACCTGCCGAACTGGCCCGAGTTCGTTCTGGCCTACTATGCCGCGCAGAAAATCGGGCTGGTCCCGCTCTCGCTCAACGTGACGTACAAGGCGGAGGAGCTCGAGTACATCCTCTGCGACGCCGAGGCCTCGGCCGTGATCACCGCGGTCCCCGCCGCGGCGAACCTTCCGGCGCGCGGGCGCGTTCCCTCCATGCGCCACCTGCTGGAGGCCCAGGACCTGGCGTCGCTCTCGGGCCGGCCGGTGAGAGCACTCGACCTCGACCGGGACGAGACGGCGGCGATCCTCTACACGTCGGCGACGACCGGCCGCCCCAAGGGCGTCATGCTCACGCACGGCAACATCGTCTCGAACGCCCACGCCACGGTTCACCATCTGCGCATGACGCTCCAGGACCGCGGCCTCTGCGCCTTGCCGATGTTTCACTGCTTCGGCCAGAACTTCATCCTGAACGCGCTCGTCACCGCCGGCGGCGCGCTCGTGCTCCAGGAGCGCTTCGTGGTCAAGGAGTTCGTGGAAGCCCTGGGACGTCAGCGCATCACGCTACTCTATGCCGTACCGACGATGTACATCCTCTTTCTGTCCACGGAAGAACCGCTCGACCTCTCGTCGATCCGGCTCTGTTTCTCGGCGGCGGCGACGCTGCCGGGGGACGTTGAGCGCCGCTGGTACGAGCGCTACGGGCACCGGGTCACCCAGGGCTACGGGCTGACGGAATGCTCGCCCTTCGCGTCGTGGAACCACGACGTGAACATCCGGCCGGGGTCGGTTGGCACGCCGATCGAGAACGTCGAGATGAAGATCGTGGACGAGCAGGGGCGGCAGGTGCCGGACGGCGCGTTCGGCGAGATCCTGATCAAAGGCCCGAACGTCATGAAGGGCTATTTCGGCAACCCGCAAGCGACGGCCGAGGCGATCCGGGACGGCTGGCTCCACTCCGGCGACATCGGTTATCGCGACACCGACGGCTACTACTTTCTGGTCGATCGCGTGAAAGATATGATCAACGTGTCCGGATTCAAGGTGTTCCCGCGCGAGGTCGAGGAGATCCTCTTCCGGCACGAGGCCGTCAAGGAAGCGGCGGTCATCGGGGTGCCCGACCCCTTGCGGGGCGAGTCGGTGAAAGCGTTCGTCGTGCTCCAGGAGTCAAAACGTGTCACGGCCGAGGCGCTCCAGACGCTCTGTCGGGAGGCGATCGCGTCGTACAAGGTGCCGGAAACGATCGAGTTCATCAGCGCGCTACCGAAGAACCCGACCGGCAAGATCCTGAAAAAAGAACTCCGGCAACGGGCCGCGCTAGAATAGGCCCGGAGGTCACCATGCGACCAAGAGCTCTTCCGCTCATAGTAGGACTTTCGCTCGCTTCGCTCCTGCTGCTCGACAACGCAACCGTGTGGGCGCGCGCCGGGAGCGGCGGAAGCCGCGGCTCCCGCTCTTACTCGTCGCCGACCACGCCGTCCAGCCCGTCGAGCCCCTCGCGGGTGACGACCCCACCGCCCGCCTCGTCCCAGCAGCCCATGCAGCGGCCGGGCATGTTCGGCGGCCTGATGGGAGGCATCGCCGGCTTCGCCCTGGGCGGGCTTTTGGGTTCCATGCTGTTCGGAGGCATGGGCGGCGGCGGCTTCGGCGGTGGTTTCGGACTCCTCGAGCTCCTGCTGATCGGTGGTGCGGTCTTCTTCCTGTTCCGAATGCTCCGTGGCCGCCAGGCGGCTCGGGCCGAGCCTGCGTACGCTGGTGCTGGTGCCGGTGGCGCCAGCTCGTACAGCTCAGGAGGACAGAGCTGGTCGGCGGGAGGCGGCGGTGCGATGCTGGAGGCGCCGCCGAGCGAGACGGATCTCGATCGCGGGATCGGACACATCCGCGGGATGGACGCGAGCTTCGATCCAATCGGATTCGCCGACTGGGCGAAGGGAACGTTCAGCGACGTCCAGGTCGGCATCGTCAAGCGTGACCTGAGCGGAGTGCAGGACCGGCTCACGCCGCAGGAGTTCGCCCGTCTGCAAGCACAGTGCGATCAGCTCCGCGGCGCGGGCCGGACGAACCGGATCGAACGGGTCCGGATCGGGCGAGCCGAGATGACCGAGGCCTGGCAGGAGAGCGGCCAGGACTGGGTGACGGTGTATTTTGCCGTCTCGATGGTCGACTACACGGTCGACGACGCAACCGGCGCGGTGGTGGAGGGATCGACGACGCCGGCGGACATCGAGGAGTATTGGACCTTCACGCGTCCGGTCGGCCCGAAGCCCTGGCGGCTGTCGGCGATCCAGACCGCGTAATCGCTCTGGAGGTGCGCGTTGAAGCGCGCCTTGAAGTGGCTCGTCGGGATCGGGGCGGTCGTCGTCCTGCTGCTGGTCGTGGCGGCGATCGCGCTCCCCCGGCTCGTTGACACTCCGCGCGTCCAGGCGATGATCGCCAGCAGCGCCGCGCAGGCGATCGGGCGGCCGGTGAAGTTCGAGTCATTGTCCGTTGGCCTGTTCCCGCTGCCGTCGATCGAGCTACACAAGCTCGAGGTCGCCGAGGACCCACAGTTCGGCACCGCACCGTTCCTCGTGCTCGAGACCGGTCGGATCTATCTCAAGCTTCGCCCGCTTCTCAGCGGCCGCGTCGAGTTCGGCGACATCACGCTCGAGCGGCCGCGCATCGCGCTCATCCGGAGCGCGGACGGTCGTCTGAACGTCGCGAGTCTCGCGCCTCCGTCCGAGTCCCGGAACGCGTCGCGGCCGGGACGAAGCAGCGGCGGCAGCACGGGCGGCGTGGCGGCCGCGGTCGTATCTCGAGTGAAGATCGACAAGGGTGTCATCACGTACGTCGTACGCGGGAAAGGGGAGGCGCCGACTCCGTACCGTGTCGAAGACCTCGACCTCACGCTGACCGGTCAAGGGACCCAGCTCAACTTCACAGGCGCGCTCCGCGTGAAGCCGGGTGATCTGGCCGTCAAGCTCGTGGACGGGATGGTGGCGCTCAACGGCGCCAAGGCGGTGCTCGATGCGCCTGTCCGGGCCCGGGTGAGCATCGAGGGAAAGGACATCGAGCAGCTCGTCGCTGCCGCCGCCGGCCCGACCCCGGCGATCGCCGGACCGATCAAGGGCGACTTCACCCTCAGCGGGACACTGGGGACGCCCAGGGTCTCTGGGAACGTGGAGCTGGCGAGCCCGAGAGTGACCCAGACGAACGCCGTGTGTCCGGAACCCAAGCGACGCACTCTCTCGCTCGGCCCGCTGAAGCTGGCGGTAGCGTCGTGGGACGGTCGGTTTCAGAGCCGCCCCACCACGACGTCCATTGGCAGCGGAACGATCAGCACCAACCTGACGGCGACGCTCGACCGCGGCGTGCACGTGCAGCTCGGCGACCTGGCCATCAAAGCGCTGCCGGTCGAGAAGATCCTGGTCGACTTTATCTGCCAGGGCTACGCGGTGGCCGGACCGCTCGACCTCACCGGCGCGCTGTCCGCGAGCGCGACGGACCTGTTGAACACGCTCGGGGGCTCGGGTCAGCTCCGGCTCGGACCCGGCAAGGTGGTCGGGCCTCAGGCGCTCGCACTCATCGGCACGCTCACGCAGATCGCCGCCGCGGTATCGTCGGCGCTCGCGGCCGATGTGCCGAAGGCGCTCACGTCTTCGCCCACCGACTTCGACTCCATCACCGGCACCTACCAGATCACGAACGGGGTCGTCACCACGCGTGATCTCTTGTACTCGAGCCGGGCCATGAAGGTCGGCGTGGCCGGCGACTATGGTCTAGCCACCGGGCGGATGAACCTCGACCTGCGCGTGAACTACGGGCGCGGTGAGTTGCGGGCAAGGGTCAGCGGGAACGCCGCGTCGCCGTCGATCAGGGTGGACCCGTCCTCGGTCAGCGGCGACGTCAGCCGGGAGAAGATCGAAGGCGGGATCCAGGATCTCCTCAAGCGCTTCCGTCGCTAGACCACCCCTTCAGCGAGTCGCGGTGAAACGCCCACCGCCGAGCTTTCCGTCCTCCACCAGCCGTACGAAGAAGGCGTGAAGCTGATCATATTCCAGGTATCGCTGTTCGCCCAACCGGGCGACCCCGTCCGCGCGGAGGGCGCGGTGCAGCTCGAGCCGCTTTCTCACGATCGCTCGCCACTCCGTTGACAGGTCCTCCGCCTCGACCGCCGTGAAGCCGGCCCGACCGAGCAGGGCGCAATAGCGGTCAAGCGTCTGGAGCGTCGTGGCGGCCATCCACTCCCAGAGCCGCTCCCGTTCCCGCTCGCCGAGGCTCGGGTAGGCTATCCAGTCGCTGAAGGCGATCCG
>JAHFDK010000348.1 GCA_023249095.1 Candidatus Rokuibacteriota bacterium
CCTTGAATGACGACACGAAAACATCGACGAGTTGCACGTCAGTCGACCAGAACGCAGTCGACGGTGAGCCACTTTCGCCCCCACCCGTGGCATGGCCTGGAGGTCGGCCCAGACCCTCCAGAGGTGCTCAATGCCTATATCGAGATCACTCCGTTCGACCTCATGAAATATGAGGTCGACAAGATCTCCGGATACCTTCGCGTCGATCGCCCCCAGCGGTCCTCTGCACAGCATCCAACGTTGTACGGCTTCGTCCCGCGTACCTACTGCGACGAACGCGTGCGCAGGCTTGCACCTGGGGCGAAGCGCGGTGATGGCGACCCGTTGGATATTTGTGTGCTCAGCGAACGGGCCATCTCGCGGAACGAAATCATCGTCCGCTGCCGGGTGATCGGCGGTCTTCAGATGATCGACGCGGGGGAAGCCGATGACAAGATCGTGAGCGTCCTCGAGAACGACCACGTGTGGGGCGCTGCCCGCAACCTCAGTGACGTGCCTTCGGTGTTCGTCGAGCGGCTCCAACACTATTTTTTGACGTACAAACTGGTGCCGGGGCGGCCCGCGCAGGCCCGAATAGCCAAGGTGTATGGTCGGAGTCACGCGCTCAAAGTGGTGCGCGCGGCGATGGCAGATTACGATGCCAACTTCGCCCAATAGATGCGGGCCGTCCAACCCGTTGAGGGGCGGCATGCGCAGAGCGGCGGTGATGGCGGCGGTCACGGCAGCGCTGGTCGGCTGCGCACCCTCGGTGAAGGACCTCAAGCCGCAGCTCTCGACGCAGGACTCCGGCACGGTGTGGTTCACGCCCGACGGGAGCGCCGTGATCTCCGGCGAACTCGTTTTCCCGGATCGGGCGACCCCGGTGCCCGCGGTCGTGCTGATGCACGGGTGCGGCGGCGTCAGCAACACCGAGATGGGATGGGTCCCCGTGCTCCGGCGAGCGGGTTACGCCACGTTCCTGGTGGACAGCTTTGGCGGCCGGGGGTTCCGCGAGATCTGCACGACCCCCGGCGCGCTCACGGTGAGCGCGCGCGTCCGCGACGCGTACGCCGCGCTGGCAATCGTGGCGACGCACCCGCGCATCGACCGCGCCCGCATCGCGCTCATGGGGTTCTCGCACGGCGGCGGCGTCACGCTCATGAGCGCCACGGCCTCCGCGCGCGATCGATTCGTGCCGGCGGGAGGCGCCACATTCCGCGCCTTCCTGCCGTTCTATCCGGGATGCATCGTCCGCTTCCCCGAGCTCATGCAGATCGCCGGCCCTCTGCGCATCCACCACGGCGAGCTGGAGGATTGGACGCCCGTCGCGCCCTGCGTGCGGCTCGTCGCTGATCAGAAGGCGCGCGGCCAGGACGCAGAGATCACGACCTACCCCGGCGCCCATCACAGCTTCGACAACATCGGCCGTGCGCTGACGCGACGGCCCGACGTCTATAGCACCGCTGGCTGCTCGTTCGATCTGCCGTCGATCACGGCCACGATCCCCGAGTCCGAGCTGGCCCGATGCCGGCAAAAGGGGGCGACGGTCGGCTGGAACCCGGACGCCACCGAGGCGGCGCGCAAGCACGTGGTGGCTCAACTCGGCTCGCTGTTACGGTAACTGTGATGGACGTACATCATCTTCGTCCACCCGCTCATCACGCTCCAGGCGATCACGATCCTCGGTCTGGCGGACCTGGCCCTTGGCAGCTGCTGACCGCGGTCGTTATCCGGACGACACGCTGCGCGAAGTACGAACGACGAGGCGGTGAGCGACCCTGACCGATGACGGATGTGAACGAATCTATTCGTCCATTTCAAGAAGACGACGAGCCTGCCGTCGTCGGCGTGTGGCACCGGTCCGGGCAGGCCGCATACGCGTTTCTTCCTTTGTGGCAAACACTCACGCTCGACCGCGCGGGCACGATCTTTCGGGAAGTTATTCGAGTTCAATGCAGGATTTGGGTGGGAACGCTTGGACAACAAGTTGTCGCCTATCTCGGGATGAAGGGCTCTTATATCGACAGACTCTTTGTTGATCCCAGCGAATGGCGCAAGGGTTGGGGAACGCGTTTGGTCGTTTTCGCCAAGAGCCTTTCACCGAGTGGGTTGGAACTTCACACACATCAGGAGAACCATGCTGCACGCAGGCTTTACGAGAAGCACGGTTTCAAGGCGGTGAAATTCGGTACGAGCCCTCCACCGGAATCTGCGCCTGATGTCGAATACCATTGGGGGCCGGACTGAACACCGGGCCGTTCGGCAGCCACTATTCACCGGAATCAAGCGGGCTGGGCGGAGGCCCGAATTGATCGAGATTCTTCAGAAGTTCCGCGAGTCTCCGCGGCACGAAGGCTTCCGGAGAGCTCGCGATCTCCTCGATAGCCCACCAGCGGAAGCCTTGGTGGCGATTCGACTCCTGGGGCTCCATGCCGGACGCGCTCGGTTCGAACGGCTCCGTCGGCATCATGAAGAAGCGCTCCCGTTCGAAGAGTGGTTTTCCACCGGCGAAGTAGGTGCCATGCCGGATCCACACCTCGGCGCCGACGGTGAGATTGTGACAACCCGTCTCTTCTCCAACCTCCCTGATCGCGGCGACGGCGGGGTCCTCCCCGGGCCGAATCCGCCCTCCGGGCGTGATCCAGAGGTGTCCCGTCGGGGTGGAGACCTTCATCAGCAGCACGAGCCCCGAGAGGGTCAGGAGCACTCCGCGCGCACTCTCTTGCATCCGAGCCTCCCGAAGGGGGAAAGTGAAGCGATCATCGTGAACCCGCCGTGAGCTACCCAGAACTCGAACCATATGACCATGGCATGTTGGATGTTGGCGACGGGAATCTTGTGTATTGGGAGGTCTGCGGCAACCCGAACGGCAAACCCGCTGTCGTCCTCCACGGTGGCCCCGGCTCAGGTTGTTCGACAGGAGTCCGTCGCTACTTCGATCCAAAAGCCTACCGGATCGTGCTGTTCGACCAGCGAGGTTGTGGCCGGAGCACGCCACACGCCAGTGACCTGCGCACCGATCTTTCGGTCAATACGACTGCACATCTCCTGGCGGACATGGAGCAACTTCGACAGCACCTGGGTATTGACAAGTGGTTGCTCTTTGGCGGTTCCTGGGGCTCGACCCTTGGGCTCGCTTACGCCGAGCGAAACCCGCAACGCGTCACCGAAATGGTCCTCGGCAGTGTCACCACCACACGGCGAGCAGAGATCGACTGGCTCTATCGTGGCGTTGCCCCACTCTTCCCGGCGCAGTGGGCACGCTTCCGCGCGGGTGCCCCCCCGGCGGAACGCGATGGCGATCTCGTCGCGGCTTACCACCGCCTTCTGCAGGAGCCCGATCCGGCCATACACATGAGAGCTGCAAAAGATTGGTGCGAGTGGGAGGCAGCCTTGGGGTCGGTGGACCCAGATGCCACACCGGACCCGCGGCGATTGCAGCCCACATTTCAGCTGGCGTTTGCGCGCATCGTGACCCATTATTTTCACCACAACGCATGGCTTGCAGAAGGGATGCTGTTGCGACAAGCGAGTTCGCTCGCCCACATTCCCGGCATCTTGGTCCATGGACGTCTTGACCTTGGAAGCCCACTCGTCACTGCTTGGGAACTTGCCCAGGCTTGGCCAAACAGCAAACTGGTGATTGTGAGTGGCGCCGGCCATTCCTCTACTGACCCTGGAATGAGCGACGCACTCATTGCTGCCACCGATGGTTTCGCCACACGCTGCTAGACTGAGGGCAGCCCAACAATCGCGTGCCGGCGCCTGATCATCGGAGGTCATCCATGATTATTGCGCTGGCGTCGCCCTGTATCGCCTCAGCCTTTGATGAGGGGCTGGACAAGATCAAGCGGTTCCTGTCCGAAGCGTCGGCCCAGGGCGCGGAGATCGTGTGTTTCCCGGAAGCCTATCTCCCCGGTCTGCGGGGACAGGATTTTGAAGTACTGCCCTTTGATCAGACGCAGCAGGAACGGGTACTCGAGACCGTCGCGCAGTGGGCGCGAACGTATGCGGTGGCCACCATCCTCGGGATGGAAAGGCTCACGGAGGCGGGCCGGCAGATTGTCGCCGTTGTCATTGACGCCCGGGGCCAGATTCAGGGGTACCAAACCAAGAATCAACTCGCCCCGACCGAAGATCAGTTCTATGTGCCCGGCAATACCCGGCGACTCTTCGAGATCAATGGGGTCAAGTTCGGAGTGGCGATCTGCCATGAGGGCTGGCGCTATCCCGAGACGGTGCGATGGGCGGCGGTGCGGGGCGCCAAAATCGTCTTTCATCCCCACCACACGGGGAGTGATCGAGACGGTGTCCGTCTGACCCAGTGGGGCGCGGCCAGTGCGCCTTACTACGAGAAGGCGATGATGCTTCGCAGCATGGAGAACACGATCTACTTTGCCAGTGTCAACTATGCGTTGCGCTTCCAAGAATCGGCGACATGTCTCATCGACCCGTCAGGTCGGTGCCAGGCGTACTTACCCTATGGGCAGGAAGGCGTGCTGGTGCAGGCCGTCAAAGTCGAGGAAGCAACAGGGTTGCTGGCCACTCGATACGCACCCGAGCGTTATCAAGAATTCGGGCTGGAGTGAGCGCACAGGGGTAAGCACAGCCAGGCGGACACGCTATGCCAGATGTTCAGATCATCACGGGCGACATTCCCGGCTCGATCGGACGGGTGGCCGAGCTTCACGGCACCTACTACCAGGAGCATTGGGGCTTTGGTCTCTTCTTCGAGGCCAAGGTCGCCACCGACCTGGCGGCGTTCCTCGGCCGATATGATGAGCAGCGGGACGGCTTCTGGACCGCGTCGATGGGAGGGCGTATCGAGGGCTCGATTACCATCGACGGCTCCCACGCCGCGGCCGAGGGCGCACATTTGCGATGGTTCGTCGTGTCGGATGCGCTACGGGGCAAGGGCATCGGGAATCAGCTGGTGGGTACCGCAATCGGCTTCTGTCGAAGCCACGGTTATCGACGGGTCTACCTGTGGACCTTTGAAGGCCTCAACGCCGCACGACACCTCTACGAGAAGAATGGCTTCAGGCTTGTGGAACAGCGGAAGGGGGCTCAGTGGGGTCGAGAGGTCAACGAACAACGATTCGAACTACCGCTCGGATAGCGCGAAAGAGGTCCCATGACTGAGCGGAACAAAGCCGTCGTTCGTCGGCTATTCAACGACGTGTGGAACACGGGGCGCCTGGACAATCTCAACGCTCTTCGCCAACTTGGAGTCGTTCCGACGCCACCGCAATTCTGAACGGGGCCCAACAAGCGCGTGAGGCGCACGGAGGAAGCCATGAAAGGCTCGGTGTCTGTCCCGTGACCACCGGGCACGAGTACGTGCACGGCTACTCGGGCGGTGAGAGAACCCGTCTTCTCGATCAGGCGAACACGTTGACGGACCTTCTGCATTCCGATACCTGCTACGCGCCCGGCCGTCTGGTGCTCGAGGCCGGATGTGGCGTCGGCGCGCAAACCGTCACACTCGCGACCCGCAGCCCGGGGGCCACCATCGTTTCGGTCGATGTCTCGGCCGAGTCATTGGCCGTGGCACAGCAGAGAACGAGGGCCGCGTCCATCAGGAACGTCGTATTTCATCAAGGGGATCTGTACTCGCTACCGTTTCGCACCGAGAGCTTCGACCATGTCTTCGTCTGCTTCGTCCTCGAACACCTTGCCCGGGCAGGACAGGCGATCACAGCCCTGACGAGGGTGCTCAAGCGGGGCGGCACGATCACCGTCATCGAGGGCGATCACGGCTCGGTGTATTTCCACCCCGAAAGCCCGTATGCCCGCCGGGCCATACAGTGTCTGATCGAGCTGCAGGCGCGCGCCGGCGGCGACTCACTGATCGGCCGTGCCCTGTATCCGCTTCTCACC
>JAHFDK010000349.1 GCA_023249095.1 Candidatus Rokuibacteriota bacterium
GGTGCCTAAGTACCCCGTTTCGCAATTTCGGTGACGTATCCCTAGGTCCGCCGCGCCGTGGCAGCGATGGCGGAGAGCCGAGCGCCACGTCATCGTACTTGCGAAACGGGGCACTAAGGCAACGCTGCCTAAGGCAGCGCCGGGAACTTGGTCGCGCTCGTGGTAGGCAGGACACGCTTTCAAGTGTGCACGCACGGCTTGTGTGTTCGTGAACTGCCGTCCGCAGAACCGACATGTGGCCATGATGTTCTCCCTCCACCGGTCCCGTCATTCCCGAGCCGCGGCCCGCGGGTGGCGAGCGTGGTCACGCCATCTGGGAAGGGGCATCGGTCGATAGTGCTTGTCGAACGTTCCAGCGTGGTTTGTGAACGCATCTCAGCCGGCCTCTGCGGGGGACTGATGAGCAAGCCGGTGGGCCAAGGCGGCGGAGATGCGGAGGCGGCGAGCGATCACGCGATAGCTGTGGCCCTTACTCCGGAGGGCGAGGACTTGGTCTCCGCGGACAGCGGCGCGGGGCCGTCCCAGGACCTTCCCGAGGGCCCTTGCTCGCAGCAGTCTTGACCGGATGCGGTCCCCGATCAGGGCCCGTTCGAACTGCCCAATGGCGGCCATGACGTGAAAGATCAGCTCGCCCGCCGCGGTGGAGGTGTCGACGTCCTCTTTGATCGAGACAAAGGCCACCCGGCACCGACGCAGGTGGTCCAGGGTCTCGACCAGTTGCTTGACCGAGCGGGCCGCGCGGTCAAACCGCTGGACGATTACGGCCTCAAACCTTCTCCTCGCAGCGTCGGCCAAGAGCTGACGAAACTCGAGGCGGTTTTCCTTGGCTCCCGACGCCACATCGGAATACGTGGCGACGAGGACCCAACCGCGCTGTGTGATGTTCTGCCTGATTTCGGAGAACTGAACTTCGAGATCCTGGCTATCGGTGCTTACTCTGGCGTAGGCGGCAACCTTCCATCGGATGCTCGTCGTGTCCGCCGGGAAGGTAGGGACGAGCGCGGCCGGTTTAGCGCAAAACGCCCGAGAACCATGGCCGTGGCAGGGAGCCGGTGAGGAACCGCCTCGCGGTGTGGCACGCGCGGGCATTCAGGCTGCCCGACGACGCACGCCTCCTCGCAGTGGAATGGCCAATCTAAAGCGTGCGGGGCCCGTTGAGGCCACCATCGCTAATGGGACAGGTATCGCCGAGCAGCAGTCCTCTGTAGTCTCCCGTCCCAAAGAACTGATACCCGGGCCCTTCGTTGAAGGGCGCGAATTTCAGACGATCGGTGAGCAGCGCCTGAAGCACCCGGCGCGCCTGCCGCTCCCGGCGGGTCAGAACGCCCCGCACGTCGGCGCTCGGCTTGTTAGCTCAGCTTGGTGCGAAGCCGGTCACGGCCGGCCGGTCCGGGGACCGTGGCCGAATCCAGCGTGGCGAGCTCGCGCTCCAGTGTTCGTCGCCGATCCTGAGTCGCGTGCAGCGCCGTGACGAGCGCCTCGAGCTCTTGGCCCTGCTTCACGGCGTCGATCAATCGGGCTTTCTGAATGGCCCAGTTGTTAACCCTAGCCCGACTCGGTAATAGTGTTGACAGTGATGGAACGACAAGAAGGCCATCCGTCTTATCCTTCCCAGAGTCTGTACCCGGCCAAGGGAACGACTGTGGGAGGAGGAACGGATGACCCTCGACGACAGCATACTCACGATGCGCCTGCGTGTCATGCGGCGCGCCCAGGAACTGCAGAGCGTCACGCTGGCCTGCCGCGAGGCGGGTATCTGGCGCACCGTGTTCTATCGATGGCGGAAACGGTTCGAGCGCTACGGCGCGGACGGCTTGCACCCGCGGCGCCAGCGCGCGCGGCGGGTTCGGCCGCGGGAGATCGCCCCACACGTCGAGCGGCTGATCATGGGGGTGGCGCTGGCCTGGCTGACCTGAGGCTGTGGGCGGGTGGCGGCCCACTTGGCGCGCGACCTCGCCGTCCACGTGGCCCCGAGCGCGGTGCAGCGGATCTTGCGGCGGGCGAGGCTGCCCCGCCGCCGCGATCGCCTGGCGCTCCTCGAGCATCACAGCGCCGGCACCTGTGGGCTGCTCACCGAGCGGACGCGGCGGCAGCTCGCCCGGGCCCGCGGCGCACGGAGCTGGCGTGTGCACGCCACGCGGCCCGACGAGCTGGTCTGCCGGCCGCCGGCCGAGTTTTTCACCGGCGCGGCCAGTGTGACGAGCTGATCTCATGACGCGCTCTGGAAGGGCGGACGTGTCAACACCATTTCGAGTCTTGCCCACAGGCCGACCGTCGGTTGGCGAATTCCCCTCCGGGACAGAAAACGCAACTCAGCTCTTTTTCCGTCCGCGGAATTGCAGCTGTAATTGTCTTCTGTACGCCACCAGCTCCTTGATGAGGCTATCCATGAGGTGTTCCAGCCTACGCCGGTAGCGTTCGCGATACTCGGCGGGCAGTTCTTCAATCTCAGTGAGCCCGAAGTCTGACTGCACGAATTGTTCGAGTCGGCTCATTCCTGTGTCCGTGCCTTGGGGAACTGAGCCCGAGAAGACGTTTGCCAGTGCCTTTCTAAATGTGGGGCGACGTCGTACGTAGTCGCCCCAGGCTTCGGGGAAGGCGGCAGCCAATTTCTGATACGTTTGGCTTCTGGGCGTCCCGAGACCGGCCAAGATCTTGTAGATCGACGCTTGACTCAGTCTGGACTTCCTGCCGATCTCCGTCTGAGAAAGGCCACGCATCTTATGCAGCTCCAGGACAAAGCCCCTGAGGCTCACGCCCCGCTTTTAACAGCCGGTGCGGCCCTTGACAAGTTGTGACTTGACTTGCTCTATTACTATTATTACTATTATTACAATGAGGAGGAACACTCTGATGACAAGCCTCAAGCGCTGGCGCCAGATCGGGCAGGGGCAGTTCCACAAGTGGGAGACCCCCGGGGACGAGCTCGAGGGGGTGTGGCAGGGCGCCCACGACGGCCGCTACGGTCCCGTGGGGACCTTGAACACCCGCGAGGGCCTGGTGACCTTCCCCCTTCATACGGCACTCCTCGAGCGCCTCAAGCGGGTGCGTGAGGGCGGAGAAGTGCTGATCCGCTACACCGGCAAGCAGACCTCCAAGGCCGGCCGGGTCTTCAAGAGTTTCGAGGTGTTTGTGGCTGGGGACGACCCCTTGCTCCCGTCCAGCGTCTTCCGCCCCGATCCTCCGGCCGAGTGGGAGGCCCCGCATGAGCATGCTGACGAGAGCTCGTAGCCCCTGGGACCGGAGCCGCTTCTACCGGATCGAGGGGGTCGACCTCCCGTCCGTGACGACGGTGCTTGATGTGATCGCCAAGCCGGCCCTCGGGCCCTGGTACGCCAAGGAAGAGCGCCGCTACTTCGAGGCCGCGATGCTCGAGGTGCTGTCGAAGCCGGGCGCCCGGGACCCCGAGTTCGTGCTCTCCGCGGTGGTCGATGCCGTCGGCGGTGTCAAGGCCGCCGACCGGGAGAAGCAGCGGGCGGCGACCATCGGCACGGCGATCCACGCAGGCATCGAGTGGCAGCTCCGAACGCGTCTCGGCGAGGATGCCGGTGCGGAGCCCGTCCTCCCGGACGCGGCCGCCTGGGCGGTGGAGTCCTGGAAGGATTGGGCGAAGAGCATCGCCCTCGAGCCATTGGCCATCGAGCGCACCGTCTACTGCGAGGCGTGTGGCTATGCCGGCACTCTCGATCTCTACGCGCGGGTCGAAGGCGCCCTGACCGTCCTCGATTGGAAGAGCGGTCGAGCGATCTATCCGGAAGCGTTCCTCCAAAACGTCGCCTATCGGCACGCGGCCGCGCGCCAAGGGCTGGCCTCCGCTCAGGGGCTCATCGTCCGGGTGCCCAAGCTCGTAGACGATCCGGCCTGGGAGGTCATGACTGTTCCGGAGACACTCGTCATCGATGATTTCCTGGCCGCGGTGCGGCTCTGGCGATGGCAGCGGCAGATGGAGGGAAAGCCCATCGGCGATCTGCGCTCGGCACGACCCTGTCGCGAACGGGATCGATCCGAGCGGGTAGCGGCTGCGGTGCCGTGACGACACAGCCCGATGCCTGGGGGACTGAACAGGCCGTGGCGCGCTTTGTCGCCCAGTTCTCGACCACGACGCGTGCCGAGGCGATCCATTTGGCCCTGCAAGCCCTACGGGCGCGCGTGGAGCCCGATCGGGTGCTGGCGTGTGAGCTGGCCTGGGAGGTTCACTGCCACGGGTACTGGAGTCAGGTCCGCCGATCCGACGGCACGGCCTACGACTGCGAGGAGACCTATTTTCGGGAGGTCCTGGGGCTGGCGTCCTGGCGAACGGCGTACAAGCGCTTGGCCATTGGGCGCATGCTGCTGAGCTTCGGTGAGCCCGAGCGTGCGCTGGTGCGCGCGGCGATCGCGGCGGTGGGCCTTGCGAAGACCGTCGTCGCTGCCCCAGCGATTGAACGGTTCGGCGAATGGCGGACGTGGCTCGAGTTGGCCGCGCAGTGCCCCACGATGGTCCTCCAGACTCGCGTCTCCGCAGCCCTCGAAGCGTTGCCACGCGGGCGTGAACCGAGTCCGCCGGGAGAGCGCTTCCGCCGCGCGGTCCTGAGCGGGATGCCCGACATCGAAGCGATGGAGCTGGTAGAGCGCTTCTTTGAGATCGGCGCGAAGGTCGTGAGCTCGCCCAACCCAGTAGCGATCTTCCTGGCCGGTTGCCGCGAGTGCCTGCCGGAGTGGGAGATCCAAGTCGCGGGCTGGCCGCGGGCGCGCGCGGATCGCGCCCACGATCCCGCGGACTCGGTTCGGGAGTTTTGCCCACGTGGGCAAAATCGCCGGGAGTCAGCATGCTGAGGCGGCGGACTCCGATCGGTCTGAGAGCGCGCCGACGCGTGCGGGCGGGAGGCCCGCGGGCACAGGGTCGCCGGGCGGCCAGTTGGCCCGAATGGGCTGCGATTCGAGAGCAGGTCTTGGCCCGCGCAGGCTGGCGCTGTCAGGCCTGTGGTGTGCGGCGCCGCCTGGACGTCCACCACGTCGTGAAGCGCTCCCAGGGTGGGTCGGACTTCGACCTCGATCGATTGGTGGCGCTCTGCCGCTGGTGCCATGACCAAACCGATGCGCCCTCTGAGCGCGGGCGGCTCGTGGTGACCGCCTTGGGCGCAGGTCAGTTCGCGTTCGAGCTGGTTCAACACACACGGAAGGGGGCCGCATCGTAGCGGACCTTCCGCCTCAAGGAGTTGATCGGCGTGGACTGCTAATATAATATGAAGGTTAGGTCGTCCATATGGCTTGACAGTTCGCCAGCGAAACGACACGCAGTAAGACACGACATGGGCACGCTCGCCCGACAAGAGCGTGCCCATTTTTTTTGGGGCGCGGGGGAGTGTGGCGCGTGGTGAACGGACGATGGATCACCGGCGGCGGACGTGCGCAATTTGCAGTCGAGACCGAGCGCGACACGGTTCCTGGCGCCGCGAAAGGAAAGAACCGAGAGGAGTGATATGGAACGAACACTCGAAGACGCGAAGGTCGTGAACGTCCAGGCCGAACGGTCGGAGTTGCCACGGCGGCGCGGACCTAAGACTCCAGCCGGGAAAGCGCGGGTTGCGCTCAATGCTCTCTCGCACGGCATTTCCAGTCCGAGGCTGGTTGTGCCGGGCGAAAGCAGCACGGAGTCGGAAACGCACCAGAGGGTCATTGTTGAAGCACTCGCGCCCGTCGGGCCGGTCGAGACGGTCCTGGCCGAGCGTGTGGCGTCCGCCGTCTGGCGCCTACGCCGCGTGACCGCGTACGAGGAGGCGTTGATCGCGGAGCGGCAGCACTTGGAGGCGGCCAGCGCCCGCCTGCTGCCGAGCCCCCTCGACATCGACAAGATCGTCCGGTAC
>JAHFDK010000350.1 GCA_023249095.1 Candidatus Rokuibacteriota bacterium
GGCCTCCTGCGCGACGAGGCGACACGGGTCAACGGCTGGACGGGTCCACCCTGGGTGAAAGAGGGCTGGTTCCACGCTCACGTCTTGTACGCGCGCGGCGTCACCGATGCGGGAGCGCGGAGCGCGATCGAAGAGACGTTCGCCCGCCGCGTGCGAGGCGGCTACGCGAGCGCCACCGAGCGCCTCAATCTCGAGCGTCGTCTGGTCTCGCTTCTGACGCGCGGCTGCGAGCGCGTTCCTCTCGGATACGCGGTCCGGCGCGAGGCGGTCAGCGACGACTACTCGGAGGGCGTGGAGAACGTCGGCTACGACTCGCAGACGGGTCTCGGCTCCGCGATCTTCTTCCGGACCGTGAAGCTGAAGGACTTCCCGTGGAACGGGTGGCTACGCGTCGTGGCGGCGGCGCGCCCCGCGGCGGCGTGGAACCCGATCGCGGGCTTCAGCGACGAGACGGGCGGGCTCGTCTGGTCGGCGCTCGGCGACGCGGCCGTGATTCCCGAGCCCTACGGGGGCGGCTGGTTGTCGAACCGCGTGCGCGCCGTCGAGGTTTCCGGACCCGTCGAGGTGCCGCGCGACGCCCTCGCGCCCGAGCCGTCGACGGGCGCGCTGCGCTCCGTGCCGCCGGGCCTGGTCGCTCAGCAAAGAGTGACGTACCGCGTCGCACTCTCGAAGTTCCACGACGAGACGAAGATGACCGTCGCCGACGTCGTCTATCCGTACGTCTTCGCGCGTCGCTGGAGCGCGAAGGACCCGCAGGTGGACCGCGCGACCGCGCTCCTGCGCGAGTGGTTTGTCGCCGTACGCGTGGTGAAGGTCGAGACCGAGATCAGGGACTTCGGCGATTTGCAGGTGTTCCTCGAGACGCCGGTGGTGGAGGTGTACCTGCGCCACGCGGCCGAGCCCGCCGAGGCGCCGGCGATCGCCCCGCCGTGGAGCCCGGTCCCGTGGCAGCTCCTCGTCCTGATGGAGGAAGCGGTGACGCGCGGCCTCGCGGCGTTCTCGGAGGGCGAGGCTCGCCGCCGGGGCGTCGCGTGGCTCGACCTGGCGCGGGACCGGAAGCTCGGCGACGCCCTCGGCGGGATCGCCGAGGGTTTCGAGCGCCGAGCGTACGTGCCCGAGCCGCTCCGCGGGCTCGTGAGCGTCGATCAGGCCCGGCAGCGGTGGGCCGCACTCCGGCGCTTCCGGCGCCAGCACGGCCACTGGCTCGTGACGAGCGGGCCCTACCGCCTTCAGAAGTGGTCGGGCGACTCCGCGGTCCTCGCGGTGTTCCGCGACCTCTCGTACCCGAATGTCATCGGCTCGTTCGACCGCTACGCGCTGCCCCTGCGCGCGTGGGTGGCCGGGGTCGAGCGTCGAGGGGACCGCCTCGAGCTACAGGTCGAGGCGCAAACCCTCACGAAATTCGAGCGGTCGTATAAGATCGTGCGGGAGCCGCGGCGCCTCGAGCCCACGGGCGAGAAGGCGCGGGACACGCTCGCGGCGCACTGGACGGTGGTGAGCGCCGCGGACGAGGTAGTTGTGACGGGTCGGACGCAGGAGGTGCAGGGCGGCCGGCTGATCGTGGATCTCAAGGGTAAGCTGCCGCCGGGCGCGTACCGCGTTCTGCTGGCGCTGGCGCTGAACGGAAACTCGATGAACGCCGAGGTGAAGGTGATCCCGTACCGCGTGGCCGAGTGATGGACGTCCTCCTGATCCACATTCTCAATTCACTCCTCTACGCGTCGGTCCTCTTCCTGATCGCCGGCGGCCTCAGCCTCATTTACGGGGTCATGCGGATCGTGAACCTTGCGCACGGCAACCTCTACGCCTTCGGCGCGTACGTGACGGCCTGGGCGATCGGCACCGTGGCGGCCGGGGCGTCGGTGCCCGTGCTCCTCGTGCTCCTGCCGGCCGGCGCGCTCGCGGCGGCGATCCTCGGCGCGGTCCTCGAGCCGACGCTGCTCCGGCCCTTCTACAAGCGCGCCGAGGAGTACCAGCTGCTCTGCACCTTCGGCCTCCTCATGATCCTCGAGGATCTCATGCGCTTCATCTGGGGGCCGTACCCGCTCTCGGCGAGCACGCTGTTCGAGAGCTTTGGGAGCCTGCCGGTCGGCGAGTCGATCTACCCGACCTACAACTTCCTCGTCATCGGCGTGGGCACCGCCGCGGCCATCTTCCTCTGGGCCTTCGTCTACCGGACGAAGTTCGGCGTCGTGCTGCGCGCCACGTCGCAGAACATGCGGATGGCCTCCGCCCTCGGGGTGAACGTCAACCGTGTCTACGTGCAGGCCTTCACCCTGGGCTGCTTCATGGCGGGGCTGGGTGGTGCCATCATCGTGCCGAGCCAATCGGCCGTGCTCGGCATGGGCGTGGACGCGCTCGTGCTCGCGTTCATCGTCGTGGTCATCGGCGGACTCGGAAGCCTCGAGGGCGCCCTCGTCGGCGCGCTCATCGTGGGCTTCGTCCGCGAGGCCGGTATCACGTGGTTCGCGGAGATCGAGCTGGCGGTCCTCTACCTCATCGCGGCGCTCGTGCTGCTCGTGCGGCCGGCCGGGCTCTTCGGACGCCCATGAGCACGCTCGCTCCCGCGCTGCAACAGACCGGCTCGACCGACAAGACCCTGCGCGTCGCGGTGCCGATCGCAGTGCTCCTCGCGCTCGTTCCGCTCGTCGTCCCGCCGTACGGCGCGATCCTCCTGGCCTACGGGCTCGTCATGGCGATCGGCGCGCTCGGCTTCAACCTGCTGCTCGGCTACACCGGGCTCCTCTCGTTCGGCCACTCGGCGTACTTCGGCGTCGGCGCGTACGCGGTCGCGCTGATGGTGAAATACCTCAAGGTCGGCTCGATGGAGCTCTTCCTGGTGGGCGCGATCGCCGCCTCGGTGCTGGTCACCGCGCTCTTTGGCGTCGTCTGCGTCCGCTACACGCGCATCTTCTTCGGCATCCTCACGCTCGCGCTCTCGCAGGTGCTCTGGTCGCTCGCCTTCAAGTTCTTCTGGGTGACGGGCGGGACCGACGGCCTGCGGGTTCCGACTCCCTCGCTCTTCGGCGGGCTGGTGACGGGGGCCGGGGACAAGACCGCGTTCATGTCCCACGCGTACTACTACTACGTGCTCATCATGTTCTGCGCCTGCGCCGCGCTCATGTGGGTGATCGTGAACTCGCCCTTCGGCATGGCGCTCCAGGCGATCCGCGACAACGAGACACGGGCGGAGTTCGTCGGCGTCCGGATCTGGCGCTATCGCTGGGTGGCGTTCCTCGTCTCGGGCGTCTTCACGGGGCTCGCGGGCGCCCTGTGGGTGCCGCTGAACGGGCTGACAACCCCCGACATCATGCACTGGACGTTCTCGGGCGAGATCGTCTTCATGACGGTGCTCGGCGGCTTCCGCTCGTTCGCCGGGCCCATCATCGGCGCGATCGTGTTCAACTACCTCAAGACGTACGCGATAGGCTACACGGTCTACTGGCAGCTCCTGCTCGGCGCCGTGCTGGTGGCGCTCGTGCTCTCGCTGCCTACGGGAATCGTCGGGACCGCCGGGAAGCTCGCGGCGCGGTTCCGTGGGAGGAGCTGAGGGTGAGCCTCCTGGTCACGAAGGACCTCGTGAAGTGGTTCGGCGACACGCACGCCGTCGACCACGTGAACTTCACCGTCAAGGACAGCGAGGTGCTGGCGCTGATCGGCTCGAACGGCGCCGGCAAGACCACGCTCGTGAATCTGATCTCCGGGCTCTTCCGGCCCGACGGCGGGCAGATCCTGTTCCGGGACGCGGACGTCACCCACCAGTCCGTGCACGGGCGCATCAAGGCCGGCATCGCGCGGAGCTTCCAGCTCGTCAACCTGTTCGACCAGCTCTCCGCGCTCGACAACGTCGCGCTGACGATCTTCTCGCGCGAGGGCAAGACTCGGAATCTCGCCACGCTCGCCTCCGGCGATTCGGCCGTGTGGGACGAGGCGGTCGAGATCCTGCGGCTCTTCGGTCTCGAGGCGAAGGCGCGGATGCTCGCGGGCGGTGTCTCGCAGGGTGAGCGGAAGCTGCTCGATGTGGCCGTCGCCTACGCGCTCCGGCCGAAGCTCCTCTTCCTCGACGAGCCGACGAGCGGCGTCAGCACGCGCGAGAAGGCGCCGATCATGGACACGATCACCTCGGTCGTTCGCTCGACGGGCATCTCGGCGGCGATCATCGAGCACGACATGGACGTCGTCTTCAACTACTCGGATCGGATCGTCGCGATGCACCAGGGGACGATCCTCGCCGACGGAACGCCCGACGAGATCCGGCGCAACGAGGCGGTCACGACGACGCTGATCGGCACGACGGAGACGCGCTGATGGCCGTCGCGATGCTCGAGCTCGATCGGATCAACACCTTCCGGGGGCCGGCCCAGATCCTGCGCGAGGTCTCGCTGCGGGTCGGAGACGGGGAGGCGATCTGTCTGGTCGGCCGGAACGGCGCCGGCAAGACCACGACGATCGACAGCATCATGGGCCTCCTCCCGGTCCGCTCGGGCCGCGTCGTGTTCCGCGAACGGGACATCACGCGCTTGCCGGCGCACCAGCGCGCGCTGCTGGGTATCGGCTACGCGCCGGAGGACTGCGGCATCTTTCCGGATCTCTCCGTGGAGGAGAACTTCCAGATCACGGCCTGGCTTGCGACCCCGCGGGCGTCGGCGGGGCGCGGACTCGACGAGCGTGTCTTCGCGGTGTTCCCGGAGGTCAAGGGGTTCATGACGCGCCGGGGGCTCCACCTCTCCGGCGGGCAGAAGAAGATGGTCGCGATCACGCGGGCCATGTCGCTCGCCCCATCCGTCCTGCTGCTCGACGAGCCGTTCGAAGGGCTGGCGCCGGTCGTCGTCACACGATTCATCGAGGCGGTCAGGGCGATCAAGGCGATGGGCGTCTCGGTCCTCATCGCCGAGTCGAACCTGGTCAACGCGACGCGCGTGGCCGACCGGCTCTACGCGATCGACCGCGGCGAGATCATCTTCCAGGGCGACCCGCGCGACGTCTTCGCGAACGAAGACGTCATGCGGACGATTCGCGGCTAGCGAGGGCGGACGGACCGAGGCCGGGAGCGGGGCGGGGAGGGGTCGACGCGACCCGTTCCCTCCAAGCGTCGACGTGTGCAACCGCGTATGCTGGAGCCCAGCCGCGACGGGCAAAGCGGACGCGTGCTGCGTGGTCGCGCGACCCCTCCCCGCCCCGCTCCCGGCCTCGGTCCGCCCGCCCGGTCCGGCGGGCGTGGCGTTGCTCAGGGGCGTAAGGGTTTGCTGTTATGATCGTCGGGTCGTGATCGTTCTGGGCATCAGTGAGACTCACTGCGCGACCGCCGCCATCCTCAACGACGGCGAGATCGTTGGCTGCGCCTCCGAGGAGCGGTTTTCCCGCCTGAAGAACGACGCCGGCTATCCTCGCCGCGCGATCGACGCGCTGCTGCGAGAGCTCGGCCTGACTCCAGGCCTCATCGACCGCGTCGTGCTGGCCGGAACCCGCATCCCGTCGTATGAATGGATGAACCGGGTGATGCGCGACGAGGCCTACATGAGCCGCTACTACGCGGTCGGCCTCGGGGCGCCGCGACGCGCGTTGACGGGCCGTGCTCGGAAGTTCGGCGCAAAGCTCGGCCTGCTCGACCCGGCACCCGGCAAGGCGCCGCTCACCGACGGTGAGCGACGTGGCCACGTGACGAGCCACCTCCGCCTGGCGGACGAGCGCGTGAGCTTCGTCGATCACCACACCTGCCACGCGGCCGCCGCCTACTTCGGATCACAATTCACGGGCCGACCTGCGCTCGTGCTCACCAACGACAATTCTGGCGACGGCCTCTGCGGCACGGTGTCGAGCGCGAGCGGCGTTGGT
>JAHFDK010000087.1 GCA_023249095.1 Candidatus Rokuibacteriota bacterium
CCCTCATGCGCAGCATCGCCCAGGAGCGCGGCCGCAACGGCGACAAGCTGGAGGTGACGGTTCGCAAGGCCGTGTCCTTCAGCGCTTCGGAAGCCGTTGACGCCCATATCGTGGACTTCATCGCCAAGGACACGGAGGACCTACTGGCCCAGCTGAACGGCCGGACCGCGCAGACCGCCGCGGGTCCGGTGATCATGAACGTGGCGTCTGCCTCGAAACGCACCCTGAAGATGACCTTGCGCGAGCGGTTCGTTGCGTTCGTCGCTACGCCCGAGCTCGTCTCAATCCTGTACACCGCCGGCATGCTCGCCGTCTTCATCGAACTCTTTCACCCAGGTTTAGTGGCGCCGGCGGTCATCGGCGCGCTCTGCCTGGTGCTGGCGTTTTTGGGCTTGGGCTCCCTGCCGTTCAACTGGGCGGGCCTGGTGCTGCTAGGCCTGGCCGCCGTCTTCGTCATCGCGGAGTTGCACGCCGGTTCGGTCCTGCTGGGAGTCGGTGCGGTTCTGGCGTTCGTCATCGGCGCACTACTCCTCTTCTCTGTCGACATCCCCAGGCTGCCGGGCGAGCCGGTCCGGCATGTGAGTCTCTGGCTCATCGGCATCCTGTCCGGTCTCTTTGCTGTGGTCACTGTCGTGGTGGGCGGCGCGGTCATCAAAACGCGGCGGCTCCAGTACCCCAGAGCGGGCGCGCTTTTGATAGGGAAGACCGGCCTCGCTACATCGGACCTCGCTCCAAAAGGCACGGTGCAAGTCGCTAGTGAGCTGTGGACCGCCACAGCGGACGACGCGACTCCCATTCGTGTGGGCGATCCAGTCTCGGTCGTGGGGCTGGAAGGACTCATGCTCAAGGTGCGCAAAACGCACCCATAGGAAAGGGGTGGGCACGATGCTCATTCCATTCAAGATTGTCCGGCAGTACGAGCGGGCGGTGGGGTTCCGACTGGGGAAGTTCATCGGCTTGCGCGGGCCCGGCCTGACCGTCTGGGTGCCTATCGCGGACGACATTCGCCGCGTCGACCTGCGTGAAGCGTTCGTGGAAATCCCGCGACAGAACGCTATCACCAAAGACAACGCGCCCATAGAGATCGATTTCCTCATCTACTACAAAGTGATGGAAGAAGTCGCTGAAAAGAGCGTCCTCTACGTGCAGGACTTCCGCGGCGCGCTTAGTGGCATCGCCACCACGAGCCTGCGCGCCGTCATCGGCGATATTCCGCTCGACGACGTTCTGGCCAAACGCGACCAGATCAACCAGGTCCTCCGCGTCAAGCTGGACGAGGTCACGGAACGCTGGGGCGTCAAGATCACCGCCGTGGAGATCAAAGAAATCATCCCGCCTGGCGCCATCCAACAGGCCATGAACCGGCAGATGGCGGCAGAGCGCGAACGGCGGGCGGTAGTGCTTGAGGCGGAAGGAAAGCGCCAGGCCAGCATCACCGTGGCTGAAGGCGAAAAGGCCGCCGCCATATTGAAGGCCGAAGGTGACAGGCAATCGGCCATTCTTCGGGCCGAAGGGTCTCGCCAGGCAGCAATCTTGAACGCCGAAGGGTTCAGCGCTGCCCTCGATAAAATTAACTCAGTGGCCATAACCGCGGACTTCAAAACCATGAGCCTGCAGTACTTCCAGACTTTGAAAGAGTTGGGTGCAAGTCCTTCCACGAAATACATCTTCCCTATGGAATTCACCTCCCTGCTGGAACCTTTCCTCAGGATGGGAAACAACCGCCAGCAACAAACGGATGAGGACCGCACCGCTCCACAAGGGTGAGAAGTACGTCGGCTCACCGGTGGCTCTGCGGGAAAGTCGCCTACGGCGAGAGGCTGACCACGGAGGTGGGTCTTGCAATCCTCACCGCCAAGCGCGATCTGGGAGACGGGACAGGTTGGACTGCTCGGGACACGGGGTTTCGGTCATTCTGGCAACGATGGCTCGGTTCGGATCCGGCGACGCAGTAAATGGGTGAGATGAATGACACGGAGGCGGTCAAGTACTTAGCGGCGTTTCTGAGCGGTAAGCTGCCAGATTGGTCCGAGCAAAGTCAGCAGGTCACGCAGGCCACCCTTGTTACGTGTATGGACGGCAGGCTCAATCCCTTGATGCGGCCCTTTCGACACGTCATCCGGACCGCTGGGGCTATGATTGAACCAGTCGAAGGCAGTGTTGGACTCGCGATTGACTCCACAGCCGTGACCTTCCTCGCGACCCACGGGGACTGCCTGGCTTACCGCGTCGCGATTGAATACCTTGCCACCAGCTTTGCGGGCAAGATTGCGGACCCTGACGTCGTGAGGATCATGAACCAGTCGGACACCAAGACGTTGCTAAGGTACATCAACACGCAGCGGCCTCTCAACGCGCTGCCCGATCCCTCCGATCAACAGGCGCTTGCCGAATTGGCCATCAGCTACGTTATCCAGTGGACTTCCCGCAACCGGAACGAGAAACGGCGGCGCATAGGGTTGTTCATTGACCTGAAAGCCACGTTGTCCACGCGGGTACAAGCCTGGGTGGTTAGCTACGATCACCTTTCGGGGCAGGATCTGGCCGATTTTCTCTCGATGCATGGAATGACCACGCAGCTCGTGGTCACGCACGTTCTTATCGCACCCCGTACAATAAGCGCGCTCCGCTGACTGTTCCTCGCAGCCAATGTCCTGGAATGCGGCGATGAGGTCGTTAGACGATTACCAGGGCGCTTCGCGCGAGTGGCCTGCACCCCGTTTGGTCGGCAGACCACGACAGCGTAGTCGGCGGGCGACCCGGGGCCAGAGTGTTCGGCCGTGTTTTGGACGTCAACGGGGCCCAACGAGTCACAACGGGGCCCAAACGTGGGCTCCCCGGCGGTGGGTTAAATGACCGTTCTTGTTGGGCCGCGTTGGGTATCGCCGTGGCAAGTAGCTCGCAGCCGGCGGCTCGGACTCACGCTTCTTATCTGGCAGCTCGCGCTCTCCTCCACTCGCGGAGCATCAGCGCTAGACCCACAAACCCAAATAGCAGCGCAATGACCAAGACGGGCGCTGCCTTCGTGACAGGTATCACCTCGATCGCGCCGAAATACAACCGCCGCAGCAGGGCAATTAGGAGGCCGACGGCCACGAGTAGCGCCCCGAGCCACGGGGAGTCGGGACGCCTGTTACGGTTGCCTCGCAGGTAGTTCCTGACTGCGACCGCAGTCAGGATGACGAAACCAACAACCGGGATAACCAAGTGCGCATAGAGCTGGAGCCGCAAGCTAGCCATCCGGGCTGGCCTGTCGCAGCGCATCCCGCGCCGCACCCTGGACGGCATGCCACGGCGTGCCTTCCCACGCTGAAGCCTTCGCGCTCGTGATGGGGTGCTCCATTCCGGTCGTGTAGAACGTCGCCCGCCCGCCCTTTTCGTCGTACCGCGTGAGCTGGAGATCGAAGCCCTGGCGCGCCATGCCGCGTTCGACGTCGCCGATACCGCGCCAGGAGTCGAGCCAGAACCTCAGCGCCCAGAGCGCGCGGTCATACGAGGGTCGAGGAAGCCCGGCGAAGCCGAGCGCCGCCACGAGCAGACGGCCGCGTTGATCGCTCACACGCCTCCCGGGGGGCGAACGCCCACAGGCTCGGGAAGCGGCGGCCCCGTGCGGCCAGCTTCGGCAAGGCATTGCAGGACCTCTTGCCGGCCCCCCTCGCTGGAGAACCTAAATGTGATCCGGCCGTCGAGATCGACCCACTCGAGCTGAACGAACGGCGCATTGCACTTCGCCCACCGCGCATAGGCCAGGTCTTGCTGAGGCGTGTTCGTGATGGCGCACGCCCCCAGGAAGAGGGCGAACCCGCACGACCCGACGACGGCCGCTTTCAACGTGCCGGGAAGTCTAGCAGAGAGACTCAGGCGACCGGCTCCAATGCTCGAACGATCTCAGCCCCGCACGTGCACGTCATCCAGACGCGATGGTACTGGAATCACTGGATGATCTCGTCAGCCCGCACCAGCAACGACTGCGGGATCGTGAGCCTCAGCGCCTTCGCGGTCTTGAGGTTGATGACGAGTTCGAATTTAGTGGGTTGCTCGACCGGCAAGTCGCCAGGCTTGGCACCTTTGAGGATTTTGTCTACGTAGCTCGCGGCGCGTCGGGTCATCGCGTTGAGGTCCGGTCCATAGCTGAACAGAGCGCCCTCCTTCGCCCACGGCCCCCAACCAGACGCGAGCAGAAGCCGCCGCTCCCGGGAAGACTCGATGATTCGCTGGCGGTTCGTGGTCATCAGCCGAGACGACACTGCGATGACTGCTTCGACACGCGTGGCACTCGCGCTCTGCCACGCGGCATCGAGGTCGCCTGCGTTTCGCACTTCAAGGGACTGGACACGCATTCCAAGCGCTTGAGCCGCCTTCTGAGTCTCACGGTACTCGGGGTCGACGTGATCCGGATTCCAGAGAACACCGACTCGGGACACGCGCGGTGCCATCTCCTTGAGGAACTGCAGTCGCTTGGCGGCCAAGTCGGAGGAAACGAAGGTCACCCCGGTAACGTTCGCTCCCGGACGGCCCATGCTCGCGACCCGCCGCAACCGGGTCGTTGCTGACGACCATGACGATCGGGATCGTGCCCGTCGCGGCTCTCACGAATGGCGTGACGTCCCCACCCAGCGCCAGAATCACATCAGGCTTGGCGGCCACGAGTTCCGCCGCCAGATCGCGGAGCCGCTCCGACTTTCCTCCCGCGCCGCGGTACTCGATGGTGATGTTGCGGGACTCCGTGTGTCCGAGGTCGGCCAGCCCTTGACGAAGCGCCGCGACGTTCGGGTCAGTCTCTGGCGCACTGAACAACAGCACGCCCAGACGAGGACTTCTGGCCTGCTGCGCCTCGCCTGCGAGCGGCGCAAGAACGAGATTGACTGCGAGAATGACCGCGAGCCCGATCAGACGCATGGGCACCTCGGTTGAGAACGGCTGCCGGGAGTTTAGCTGAACGCCACGACACGCACCAGCACAGCGGCGCAGGAGCACGTCATCCACACACGCTCGCCCTCGACCCCACCATCAAGCTCGCCGCAGCGACGGTGTTCCAAGTAGAAGGCGTGGAGGTCAGATAGTACAGTCATGCCCACGCGCCCGTTATAGTAGGCTCGTCGCGTGTTCGATCCCCAACTGGCGAAGAACGGACCGCGCCGCCGCTAGCTATGTAGACAACGGAGTGGGTCAGATCACGCCTTCGCGCTTCATCTCCGCCACCGCCTGGGCAGTCAGACCCAGCCAGTCGCTCAGCACTTGGTCCGTGTGCTCGCCGAGCATGGGGGACGATGTGATGCGTGTGGCCTTCCCATCGACGCGCACCGGCCAGCCCGGCATCTTGAACCGCCGGTGCACGGGATGGATCATGGTCTGCATGATTCCGCGCTGCTCGAACGTGACGTCCTTGTTCAGCTCATCCGTGTCCAGCACCGCCCCGGCCGGAATGCCTGCGTCACCCACCAGCTTCATGGCATCGAGCTTGGTGTGCTTGCGGGTCCACACAGAGATGACCTCATCCACCTCGGCTTCCCGCTCGACGCGGTCGGCGGGGGTCAGGTAGCGCTTGTCGCCAATCAGATCCTGCCGATCGATCAGCTTCAGCAGGCGGTCCCAATGGTCCGGGTTCGCTCTGCTGGTCATGATGTAGACATAGTCGTTCGGCCCGCCAGGCGCGCACGGATACAGCCCCATCGGCGCGTTGCTCACGCCGGGCACCTTGCTGCCGCCGCGTTCGGCCGCCTTCCCGGTCAGGCCCTGAGTCGCAAAGTTGATGCGCATGTAGTGCAGCATCGCGTCCTGCATGGCGACCTGCAGGCGATGGCCCTCGCCCGTCTCGCGGCGCTTGTACAGCGCGCCCACGATCGTGATCGCCATCAGCATGCCGGTGCCGGTATCACCGAGCGAGATGCCGGGCCGGGTCGGCGGGCCGTTCTTGTCTCCGGTGACGCTGAAGGTGCCGCCGCACGCCTGGGCAATCATGTCGAAGGCGAGGTTGTGCTCGAACGGGCTGCCTTCGCCGAAGCCCTTGACCTGGGCGTAGATGATGCTCGGATTGATCGCCTTCACGACGTCATAGGACAGGCCCAGCCGCTCGATGGCGCCTGGGGCAAAATTCTCGATCATCACGTCCGCCTTGCGAATCATGTCCTTGACGAGCTCGAGCCCCTTGGGGGACTTGAGATTGACCGTGATCGACTTCTTGTTGGCGTTGAAGGCGTGAAAATAGTAGGGATCGGTGTCGGGCTGGCCGGGGCGAAGACGACGGCCGGGGTCGCCCATTTTCGGGTTCTCGATCTTCACGACATCCGCACCCAGCCAGCCGAGTGCCTCGGTACAGGACGGACCTGCCTCGAATTGGGTGAAATCGACGACCTTCACGCCCTTCAGGAAGGTGAAGTCGCAGACGCTGGCGGACATGGAACCTCCTTTCACTGGGTCCGGACGAACGCCGGCAGGGTCAACCCCTCCTTCGTCCGTTCGAAGATGACCTGGACGGGCAAGCCGATCCGCATCTCGTCCGGCGTCACCCCGCGCATCTGCGCGTTCATGCGGACGCCATCCTCGAGATCGACGATGGCGACGATGTAGGGCAACTCCTCCTTGAAACCGGGGTGGAACGGGTGATGCGCCACGGTCCAGCTATGCACGCGGCCCCGCCCGGAGGCCTCGATCCATGCCACCTCCATCGAGTAGCACGCGTCGCACACCGGGCGCGGATAGTGGCGGATCTTCCGGCAGGTCGCGCACTGTTGGAGCAGCAGACGCCCCTCGTTCAGACCGTCCCAGTACGGCTTCGAATCGCGCGTCGGCTCGGGCAGGGGCTTCGCGGCCGCCTCGGTCGCCATCGCGTCAGCCTCGCCGCATGATGGCCAAGGATCCGTCGCCCATGTCGCCATACCCGGTGACGAGGCCGATCTCGGCGTCCGGGACCTGCGTCGGTCCGCCCTCGCCGCGCAGTTGCCGCACGAGCTCGACGACGTGGTTCAGGCCCGCCATGTGCGCCTGGGACAGGAGCCCGCCGTGCGTGTTGACCGGGAGCCGGCCGCCCAGCGCAATCGCTCCGCCCTCGACGAAGAGGCCCCCCTCGCCCTTCCGGCAGAACCCGAGGTCCTCGATCTCGCAGAGGACGGTGAAGGTGAAGCAATCGTAGATCTCGGCGACGTCGATGTCGGCAGGCCCGACCCCGGCCATCGCGAACGCGCGCGGCGCCGCCTTGGCGAGGCCCAGCGTCGTGAGGTCCGGACGCTGCGAGATGACGCTCGGCGAATCGGGATGGCCCTCGGCGGCGGACACGGGCGCCGATCCGGCTGCCCGAGGCCCCGTTGCGGCCGAGCGGGATCAGGACGTGACGGCAGACGCCGGTCGCGACCACCGCGAGGGCGCATTGCACGGCGGCGACCGCGCTGGCGCCGCCCATGGGGGTGGTCGCCGAGAACCGGAGGTCGGGAATGCCGAAGTTGGTGACGAAGTCCTCCGCGACCACGCCGCTGGGCGCGTAGGCGATGATGCCGTCGATGTCCGTCGGCGCCAGCCCGGCATCGGCGATCGCCGCGAGCGAGGCCTCCATCTGGAGCGCCACCACGCTCTTGCCGGAGTTGCGGCTGTAGGCCGTCTCACCGATCCCGGTGATCGCGCCCCGCTCCTTGAGACCCATGATCCCGTCCTCCGTCGCGAGGCAGCCCGGCCCAGGAGGCCGCCGACCCGGCGCGCTGGCGTGCGAGCGAGACATAGCGCGTCGACGCCGGGCCTGTCAAATGTGACGCGTCCGCGGGCCTCGTCAGGCAGTTTGACTTGGGTTGTGCGGGGAGCATACGCTCACCCGAAATCGCACTTCACCGGTCGGGGGAGGAGCCAGATGAGCGCGCACCATACGCCCGAAGAAATCCGCAAGGGGCTCACGCACCCCGTCGTCGACGGCGACGGGCATTGGGTCGAGTACACCCCGGTCTTTGCCGAGAGGATCCGCAAAGTCACGGGCGACCTCGGCGCTAACGGCTTCTTGCAGTCGCAGCGGCGCGGACCGGATTCGCTCAGCATGACCCCCGAGCAGCGCGCTGAACGCGGCGTCGGAATGGAGGGGTTCTGGGGCCGGCAATCGACCAACACCCGCGACCGCGCGACGGCAATGATGCCCAGGATGCTGTACGACCGCCTGGACGAGCTCGGGATCGACTTCGGGATCGTCTACCCGACCGCCGGGCTCGGTCTCCCGCGCATCGCCGACGACGCGACGCGGCGCGCGGTGATCCGCGGCTTCAACGTCGTCACCCACGAGTACTTCAAGGACCTCGGCGACAAGCTGACCCCGGCCGCGGTGATCCCGGTGCACACGCCGGACGAGGCGATCGAGGAATTGACGTTCGTCACCAAGCAGCTGGGCGCAAAGGTCTGCATGTTCGGCAGCGGCGTGCGCCGGCCGATCCCGCACGCCAAGGGCGCCCCCGCCGACCTCACCCGCTATGCCCAGGGCTTCGATCAGCTCGGCCTCGACAGCGAGCACGACTACGACCCGCTGTGGCAGAAGTGCCGCGAGCTCGGCATCGCGCCGACCTTCCATACCGGCGGCCGCTCCTATGGCGAGCGCAACAGCCCGACCAACTTCACCTTCAACCACATCGGTCACTTCGCCGCGGCCGGCCACAATGTCGCCAAGGCGCTGTTCCTCGGCGGCGTGACCCGGCGCTTCTCCGATCTGCGCTTCGCGTTCCTCGAGGGCGGCGTCGGCTGGGGCTGCCAGCTGTTCTGTGACCTGATCGAGCACTGGGAGCGGCGCGGCGCCAAGGGCATGGCGAACATGGACCCGACCAAGCTCAATCGCCCGCTGCTGCGCGAGCTGGTCGACAAGTACGGCTACGCCGATATCGCCGCCGAGCTCGACAAGCGCGACGGCTGGCCGCTCGAAGAGGACTTCCTCACCGGCGGGATGCCGCCCGACGACTACATCCACTGCAACATCACCCAGAAGCAGGACTGGATCGACCTCTACGCCACGCCGTACTACTTCGGCTGCGAGGCCGACGACCGGATGAACGCGGTGGCGTTCGGCAAGGCGATGCCGCTGGGCGCGCGGATCAACGCGATCTACAGCTCCGATATCTCGCATTTCGACGTCGTCGACATGCGCGACCCGCTGCCGGAGGCGTTCGAGCTGATCGAGGATGGGCTCATCACCGAAAGCGACTTCCACGACTTCGTCTTCGGCAACGCCGTACGGCTGTGGGGCACACAGAACCCGCGCTTCTTCGAGGGCACGGCGGTGGCCAGGGAGGCTGCCGCGTTGTTGAAGCGTGGCGCCCCGAGCGTGCGCGACGCGAAATAGTCTGGAATGCGGGCGCCTCGCCCGCATTTCTTGCTCACGCTCATGGCCGAGTCGCGCCCGGCCACGAGCATGTTGGGCGGCATCGCTGCGTCCCTCGGTCTGCCAGGGAGGTGAAGAGATGAGCATCGCGGGGGAGCCGGCGAGGTTTGTGACAGGGACGCGTGTGAACGATCTGCCGCCGCTTGCCCTCGAGCGCGCGCGGATGGTGATCGCCAGCACGATCGCTAGCGCTGCGATGGGCGCGGACATCGTGTCCTCGCGAATCATCCGCGACCTGGCCAGAGAGCGCGCCGGGGTCCCCGAAGCGACCGTGTGGTTCGACGGCGGAGGCGCATTGCCCGTCGCGGACGCGGCCCGGGTGAACGCGGTGATGAGCGACGCCGCCGCCTCGGACGACAGCGATCTACGCAGCATCGCGCACATCGGCACGATCGTCTCGACGACGGCGATCGCGATGGCTGAGCGCACCGGCGCCGGCGGCCGCGACGTGCTTGCGGCGATAGTGCTCGGCTACGAGATCGCGGGGCGCATCGACGAGGCGCTCACCCCGGGGCGCGGCGAGCGTGGATTCCACGGCTCGATCTCCACGATCTTCGGCGGCGCGGTGGCGGCCGGCACGCTCATCAAGCTCACGCCGCCACAGATGACGCAGGCCATCGCGCTGGCCGCGACCTCGATCGGCGGCCTCATGGTCGCCGCGAACACCAGCGTGGCGCGCGAGTACCACGCGGGACTCTCAGCGATGCTGGGCATCCACGCGGTGCTCGCCGCTCATAGAGGTTACGTGGCCGAGGAGAACGTTCTCGAGATGCCGCGGGGGTTCTTCTCCTGTTACGGCGGCGATTACCTCCAAGACGTGACGAAGGACCTCGGCACGTCGTGGGACATCACCACGAACATGGCGATCAAGCTCGTGCCCGGCGGCCATCCGCACCACGCCGCCGCGGAGGCGGCCGCCAACGCCGCGATCGCCGGAGACGTCCACCCACTGGATGTGGCAAGCATCGTCCTCTCGTCGGCGAAGTACCGTACGCTGCCCGGACCGAAGCATCCGACCGACCTGATCGGCGTCGCGCACAGCCCCGCCTACTTCATCGCGGCGGCGATCGCCGACCGGGGCTATGGCTGGATCCACGCCTCGCCGGAAAAGGTCGCCGACCCGGTGATCGCGCGGCTCATCGACAAGATCACCGTGGATCCGAATCCGCCGCCGTACCCGGACCGCTTCCCGCACCACCACGGCGCGACGGTCACGATCACGCTGAAGGACGGCCGCCGGTTCTCCGACCACGTGGACTTTCCGCGCGGCTCCGCCCCCCGCGGAGTCGAGTGGGCCGACGTGGACGCCAAGTATCGACGGCTGGTGCCGCTGTCAGGGCTGCCTCATGCAAAGGTCGAGGCCAGCCTCGAGGTGGTGCACCGGTTCGATGCCGCCAAGACCGTGTCGGAGCTCACGCGGCTGCTGCATTGACGGTTCCACCGAGATCGCCCTGAGGCGCCGAATGCCGTCTTCTGTGCTAGATTGCCGCCCTCATGACATATCGTCGAGGAGGCGACCATGGCTGACCTGACGCGTACGATCGAGGTGAAGCCTCTCGCGCTGCACATCGGTGCCGAGATCTCGGGCGTCGACCTCGGTCGGCCGCTCGACGTGGCGACGCGGAAAGCAATCAACGACGCTCTCCTGCGCTGGAAGGTCGTCTTCTTCCGGGGCCAGCACCTCGATCACCGGGGCCACGTCGCCTTTGCGCGACAGATGGGCGAGCCGACCATCGGCCACGCCGTGTTCGGCCATATCGAGGATTTCCCCGAGATCTACTCGGTCGCCAAGTTCCGCACGGCTCAGACCCATCGTGGCGCGCGCCCGCAGCGACCGTGGACCGGATGGCATACGGACATCACCGCCGCGTTGAACCCTCCCAAGGCTTCCATCCTGCGTGGCGTGACCATTCCACCCTACGGCGGCGACACGTTCTGGACCAATCTCGCGGTGGCCTACCAGGGTCTCTCGGAGACGATGCGTGGCATCGTTGACGGGCTGCGCGGCGTCCATCGGTTCCAGGCGCCCACCGGTATCGCCAAGAGCCAGGCCTACGACGAGAGCGTTCGCCGCCGAGAGTTGGAGACCGAGCATCCGATCGTGCGCGTGCATCCCGAGACGGGAGAGCGCGTCCTGTTCGTCAGTCCGTCGTTCCTGAAGATGATCGTCGGCCTCACTGCCCGCGAGAGCGAGATGATGCTCGATCTGCTCTGGGAGCATGTCGTGCGCCCCGAGTACACGGTGCGGTTCAAGTGGGAGGCAGGCGACATCGCGATGTGGGACAACCGGGCGACGTCGCACCTGGCGCCGACCGACATCTTCGATTCGGACTTCGATCGCCAGCTCTACCGGATAACGCTCGTGGGGGACGTGCCCGTGGGGGTGGACGGTCGCCGCTCGGTCGCGATCAAAGGGGAGCCTATCTTGGCGGTCGAGACCGAGCTCACGGTGGCAGCCGGCTGAGTGCTCCGAGTCCGTCTAAGAGCGCCGGCGCCGGATGTCGATCGCGGGAAAGCGGACCCGTCCGACGGGCGGCAACCGGGGCCTGCTCAGCGGAAGCGGCCCGACGATCAACGGCGTGTTCGAGATCACGCGTCAGAGCACGACCATCCTGACCACCGAGCGGCACGGGCCCGCGCCGGTGTTGATCAGCGGCGGCACGCACATCCTGCTCGATCCGGGTACCCGGACCGGCATGTTCAAGACCGTGGAGATCGTCACCTCCGGCGGCGGTGAGCTGGCCATCGATCACACGTCCGGCACCGCCGCGGTCGTTCCCTGTCCATAGGCGGACTCACGCCGAGGTTCACACAGCCCCCGGGGGCCGAGTGCTCGTGGACGTGACGAGGAGGGCGTTTCATGGCAGACAGGATTCGCCTGGGATTCATCGGAGCCAACGTCCGTGCGACCTGGGCCGCGCAGTCGCACTTTCCGGCGCTGCTGGCGAGCCCCGATGTCGAGCTGACTGCGGTCTGCACCACCCGACGCGAGACCGCGGAAGCGGCGCGCGAGGCGTTCGGCGCGAAGCTCGCGTTCACCGATTTCCGGGAGATGGTGGTATCGAAGGAGATCGACGCGGTGGCCGTGGTGGTGCGCGTGCCGGCGCACTACGAGCCGACCAGGGCGGCGATCGAAGCCGGCAAGCACGTCTACACCGAATGGCCGCTCGGCCGCACCACCGCCGAAGCGGAAGAGCTGGCCGCGCTGGCCCGCGCCAGAGACGTGCAGACGGCGTGCGGCCTGCAATCGAGGGTGAGCCCCGCCTTGCTCTACATGAAGGAGCAGATCGAAGCGGGTTTCGTGGGCGAGGTGCTGTCTTGCCATGCCGACTGCATGCGTGACGGCGCGCTGGAGCGCCCCTCCAGCCGCACCTGGCAGCGCGACGCGAGCCTCGGTGCGAACCCTCTGACCATCGCCAACGGGCACGTCATCGACGCCTTGCGCTTCGTCGTGGGCAACTTCACCCGCGTCTCCGCCATGCTCACCACCCAGGCCAGACAATGGTACGAGACCGACACCAAAAAGATGGTGGACGTGACGGCACCGGACAACATCCTGGTCAGCGGCAAGCTCGCCAGCGGCGCCGTGGCTTCGGTGCATGTCGCGGCGGTCCCGTGGGCCGGCGGGGGCCTGCGGATGGTGATCTACGGGCGCGAAGGGACACTGATGGCGACCGGCAATGTCTCGTCACAGCGCGGCGAGATGCTGCGGGTGCAGGGGGCGAAGCGTAGCCACGAGCTGAGCGACATGCCGATCCCCGATCGCTTCGTCTGGCTGCCGCCGGAGTTTCCCCGCGGCGATCCCTTCAACGTGGGGCAGATGTATCGCCTGTTCGCCGAGGCGATCCGGACCGGACAGACACAGAGCCGGTTGCCGACCTTCGACACCGCGGTCGAGCTGCATCGCTTCCTCGATACGATCAGGCAGTCATCGGATACGGGACGGGAGCTGCCAGTGGCCTGAGAATCCCAACGGGAGGTGACACGTGCGAGAGAACAGCATACGCAGGGCCGTGCGGGAGGGACGCGCCGCGCTCGGCACCGGGCTCAAGGAGTTTGCATCGCGAGGCGTGCCGCGGATCATCGAACTGTCCGGGTTCGATTACTGCATGATCGACATGGAGCACGGCGCGTTCGATCTGGAAACCATCGCCGATCTCGCGGGCTGGTTTGCGGCCACGAACGTGTCACCGATCGTGCGCATCCACAAGGCGTTCATTCATCATATTCCGCTCATGCTGGATCAAGGCATCATGGGCATACAGATCTCGGGTGTGGACAACGCGGAGGAAGCGCGCGCGATCGTGCGCGAAGCCAAGTACCCACCCCTCGGGAGCCGCGGGATGTCCGGGATGGGACCCCACACGAGTTACCAGAGCTACGGAAATCGCTACCAGACCGAATACGCCCCATGGGCGAACGAGAACGTCATCCTCTGCCCGTCGATCGAGTCGCTCGAGGGATTGAAGAACGTCGACGCGATCGCTGCCGTCGAGGGCATCGACATGATCGCGTATGGCCACTCCGACTTGAGCGGGGCCCTGGGGATCCATCTGCAGCTCGATCATCCGCGCTTCAAGGAAGTCGTGCGCACCATAGCGGAGACCTGCGGGAAACACGGCAAGCTCGCCAGGGGCTCCGCGGAGACGGAAGCGCAGATCGAGGAATACTGGAAGCTCGGCTGCAAGGTATTGAATCTGCCCGGCACCGACACCAGCACCTACCTCGACGGCCTCAAGGCCCGCGCCGAGCGTGCTCACGCGCGGCTGAAGTCGATCGGTGTGCCGACGCCGGGAGGCGCAGGATGAAGCCTGTCAGCGACGTGCACGAGCTGTTTCGCCGCCAGCGCGCGATCCGCAGCTTCACCGATGAGGACGTTCCGGACGCGCTCGTCGATCAGGTCCTGACCGCCGCGATCCACGGGCCCTCCGGCTCCAATACCCAGCCCTGGCACTTCATCGTGATTCGCGACCAGGCGGTGAAGCGGGCTGTCAGCGAGGTGTACGAGGAGGCGCGGGCCGACGCCTACCGCGACAGGCCGCCGTCGGCGAGCGGGCCGCGTCAGCCGCTCTCGGCCGCGCCGGTGCTGATCGTCGCCTGCGTCGACACGCCCGCCTCCGGCCAGGCCGGGTTCCAGACCGGTGCGTCGATCTACCCGAGCGTGCAGAACCTCATGCTGGCGGCACGGGCCCTCGGGCTCGGAACGGTACTCACGACGTTGCACCGCCGGCGCAAGGCGCGCATCCACGAAATCCTCGGCATTCCCGACAATGTCGAGAGCGCGGCGATCATCCCGGTCGGCTGGCCGGACCGCGAGTATGGTCCCAACCGGCGGCCGCCGCTGGAGCGGTTCGTGATGCGCGACCGCTGGAGTCGCTAGAGGGCGGACCCTCCGTGCCCGGCCTTACCCCGCGTACTCGCCGCTGCCGCCGGCCTGGCGGTGGGCGAAGTTGAGGGTCAGCAAGTTCTGGGTGAAGGCGCCGTAAGTGGTCGGCTCGTATTTGGGCGGGTTGTCGGGGCCCACGCAGCTCGGGACCGGTTCGACGACGACATCATGGTTGGGCCCGAGGAAGAACGGGCAGGCGTAGCGTGAGCGGTCGTTGCGATTGATCACGCGGTGAGGCGTCGCCCGGAAGCGGTCGTTCGAGTAGCGCGCCAGCATCGCGCCGGTATTGACGACGAACGTGCCCGGCACCGCCGGCGGCCTGATCCAGTCGCCCTCGGCGGTGCGCACTTCGAGGCCCGGGAGCCTCGACTGCGCCAGGAACGTGATGAAGTTGTTGTCGGTATGCGGTGCGAAGCCGAACTCGTTGTCCTCGGGCGACGGGTGCGGCGGGTAGTGGATCAGCCGGATCGTGCAGTTCGGCTCGGCGAAGGCCTCGGCGAAATAGTCGGCCGGCAGGTCGAGCGCCAGCGCGAACAGCGGCACCAGCCGCGTCGTCATCGCCTCCATCGCCCGGTAATACGCGGTCGTCGCGGCGCGGAACTCGAGCATGTCCTCGGGCCAGCGGTTCAGCCCGACCAGCGGCTTTTCGTTGACGATGTCGGGGTGGTCGGGGGCGCGATCGCGGGTGATGTAGAAGCTCTCGCTGAAATTCGCCCTGGTGTTCTTGTTGACCGGCGAATGGCGGACGACCTGTCCGCCGAACGGCAGGTAGCCGATGTTGTACTTGCCGACCTTGAGCGCGAGCTTGTCGCCTTCGGGGCGCGCGAAGAATTGCTGGGCGACGGCGAAGGTGGCGTCGACCAGTTGCTGCGGCACGCCGTGATTGGCCACGACGAGAAACCCGGTGTCTTCGCAGGTGCGGGCGATGGCACGCGCCAGCGGCGCCGCCGCCCCCGCCTCGCCGGCGAGATATGCGCCGATATCGAGCACCGGAATGCGGCCCTGGCCCGAGGGGGCAGTCTGGGCGGCAGCGAGACTCATGTCATGTCCCTCAATGCCTACTGGTGCCGCGCCTCGAACTCGGCGAACTCCCCCATGAATGGCGCGGCGATCTCCGCGTTGACTTTGCAGTCGAGAAGAAGGGGGCCGTCCGGCTTGCTCAGGACTGGACGGAGGGCGCGCAACTCGTCGAGCGTGCGAATCGTGTACGCCTGGAATCCGAACGCCTCCGCGACCGAGGCAAAATCCACGTCCGGAAACACCGACTTTCCGACCGGAAGCTTGCGCATCGCGAGGAAGTGCAGCTCGGCCCCATAGGCGCAGTCGTTCATCAGGACGATGATCAACGGAGATCCTCCCGGATCGCGGTTTCCAGCTCGCTCATGGTCATGAGGAAGCCGCCGTCACCGATGATCAACACCGTGGGAGTGTCGGGCCGTCCCTTCGCCACGCCCAGGGCCGTGCCGAAGCCGAGACCGATCGAAGCGAACTCGCTCGTCATCTTCAAATGGCCGGGTGTGGGGACGGTGAGATACGGCAGGACGCCGAGGAAATTTCCGGCGTCGTAGACGACGTTGCGGTCCCTGGGCAGCAGCTTGTCGAGCTCGACCCCCAACGCCCGGGGATCCACGGTGCGCGCGGTGTGGGCGACCTCGAAGTCGCGAGCGATGTCGAAGGCCGCGATGCTGGCCAGGATTTCCGCGCTGTGGAACGGCTTGTCTTCGGCGCGCCGTTCGGGTAGGGCGGCGAGCAGCTGCTCGGCCACCAACCTGGCATCGCCCACCACCGCTACATCCGCCGTGGTCCAGCGGCCGATATGGGCTCGCACGGAATCGACCTGGATGAGTGGCACCTGCGGAATCGCGGCGCCGAAGCTCATGGTGAGAAAGTTCAGCCCGGCGCCGAACACCAGGACGCAATCCGCCTGATCCATCATGCGTCGGCCCATGGCGTGCGAGAAGGACCCGAGGATGCCGAGGTTGTAGGGATGGCCGTGGAACATGTCCTTGCCGCGAGCCGAGGTCATCAACAGGGCGCCAGTCTTCTCGGCCAGGGCCACGAGATCGGCCCTGGCGCCAGCGCGATGTGCTCCCATGCCGGCCACGATCAGCGGGCGCCGGCTCTTGCCAAGAAGAGCCACGACGGCGTCGATGGATTGTCCGCGGGCGCCCGCTGGCCGGGTAGTGACGACGGGCGGCGGCATGGCTTCGCCCGAGACCTCCACGTTCATCATCTGTACGTTGGTGGGCAAGAGCAGCGCCGCCAGGGTGCCTTGATTGGCGGCGGCCACAGCGTTGCGCAGCGTCTGGCGCGCGGTGGCCGGGCTGGCGGCGGTGAAGCACGTCAGCCCGGCCGCGCCCAGCACGGCCTGAGCGTTGAAGCCCTTGTAGTCGGGACCGATGGTGTTGACGGCTCCGCTCGGCACGGCGGCGTCGCCATAGATCACCAGCACCTTCGATCCCATGCGGCTGGCCGCCACCGCCGCATGTAATCCGTTGGCCGTGGCCGGGCCCCGCCCGATGACGGCCACGCCGAGCTCGCCGGTGGCATAGGCATAGCCCTCGGCCATGGCGATGGCATTGTTCTCGTGCCGCGCTCCCACGAAACTGACGCCTAAACCGTCCAGCGTGACGGCGAGGACTGCCGTGTCGTCGCTCATGAGCCCGAACACGACGCGCACGCCCAGCGCGTGCACGTCCTCGGCCAGGGCCTGGAACACCGGTACGATCCGACTATCGTTCATCTCTATCCTCGCGTCTCAATACGTCGGGAAGATTCGCTCGATCTCCTCGTGCTTCGATGTCCGCGTGGGGGAGCACCACGACTCCCTCGGCGACGGCCGCTTTCATCGCCTCCAGCTCCGCCGGCGTCACCATGCCAGGCGCGAACCCCGCAACGACCAGGCCCGGCGCGCCAGCCGCGACAGCATCGTGTCGTACGAAGGGCGCTGTCAAGTGCCGGCTCGCTGTCACTACCGACGCCAATTGGTAGCGGCCCTGCTCGAGGCGTGCCCCACAGCTCTGACGTATCTATCCTTGGGCATTGTCGGCGTCTGCGCGCCGCGCCATGTCGCCGCCATGTCCCTCAGTGCCGGCGACTACCGGCCCCGCGACGCCGAGCAGGCCGTGCTGTGGGGGTCGACGTCGGCGCCGAAGACCGTCAGCCGCCCATAGGCGTGTTCCACCCTTCTGCCTCGACACCGTGGTCGGGGATCGGCGGCACCCTCGATTTCTACGCGAGCCGGCTTTCCCGCCTTCCCCCACGGCCGGAACGCGGGAGCGGCCAGTGTTCGCGTTGCGTTCCCAGGTACAGAGAGCCGCGTCCGTCCGTCACCGCTTGGGGTCGCCGGCGTACAGGCGCTGGATGAGGCCGCTGCGTTCCAGCTCGTCGATGAAGGACGAATCGGAAATGTCCGACTCCTGCAGTCTCTGCGCGGCCGGATACTTCTTGGAAAGCACATCCCGTACCGCCTGCATCCCTTCGGACATGGCCAGCCGGGGGGCGTGCGGAAACAACGGGACGTAGAAGGCGTGCAGGTCTTCCGCGACCTTCCGGTCACCGATGTTCAGGAACCGCTGGAGCAGCGGCACGAACACGTCGGGCTGGGTCTTGAACGCGTGAATGGTTTCGACGTACCCTCGCACCACGCGCGTCACGAGGTCGCGGTTCGAGGCGATCAACTTTCGCGTGGTGCCACAGACCGACGGAATATCGGCGTCGAAGCCCGTCGTGTCGAACACATTCCAGCCGTATTGCCGCTCGCCGGAAAAGCGCAGGTGCACCGGCTGGGTCCCGGCGTCGATGTCTCCGGCGGCCAGCGCCGCGTAGATGTTCTGGTACGTCCCGAGACGCACATAGGTCGCCGTCACACCCGCCTTCTCCAGGGTGAGGCGGGTGTTCACGCCGCTCTGTCCGGTATAGACGTCCGAGAGTACGCCGACACGCTTCCCGGCCAGATGGCCGAGCGTCGTATGCTCACGCCTGGCAACGATGAATTGATTCTTGTGGGGAGCGGTATTTCTCAGCAGCACGACCGCGTCGCCGCCGTTGAGCACGTTCTCCGCGAACGGAAGGGTTCCCGCGTGGCAGAATTCCCAATCGCCGCGCATCAGGCCCGCCGTCACCTCGGCCGCGCCCAGTTCGAGCTTCGGAAAGCTCACGTCCAGTCCCTGCTTCTTGAACATCCCGGCCTCGGTGCCCAGCCACGACATGCTGTGCGTCGCGGCACGCAACCCGGTCGTCATCCGGACTTTGGTATCCGCCGCCATCGCAAACCCGACGGAGATGCCACCGAACAGCCCTCCGAAGGCCGCGATCCCCGCTCCCGCCGTCATCAATTGCCTACGCGTCATCCGTCCCGACATGATGGCCCCTCCCTTTCAGCCCCCGGGGCGACCGGCGACCAAGATGTCAGATAGCAATCCCTCGTGGCTTTCGTCCAATGATCAAAAGGTCTATGATCGATGCCTCGTGCGTATCGAGCTCGGGCAATGGAACTCCGGCATCTTCGCTACTTGATCGGCATTGTCGACGCGGGGAGCATGGCGCTCGCCAGCCGCCGGTTGCACGTGAGCCAGCCCACGCTGTCACGCCAGGTCCGTGACCTCGAACAGGAGTTCGGCGTCCGGCTCTTCGACCGTGTCGGTCGCACCCTGAAGCTCACGGTCGAGGGTCGTGAGCTCGTCGCCCGCAGCCGCCATGTGATGGCGGAGGCCGAGGCACTCAAGGCGCGAGGCACAGTGCTCGGAGGCAGCACCGCAGGCGTGCTCCGGGTCGGCGCGCCGCCACAGTTCATCGAGGCCGGCATGCCGGGCGTTCTTCAGGCGTATCAGCGTGCGCATCCGGCCGTGGAAGTACAGCTCTCGGAGGATGGCGGCCGGCGACTCATCACTCGCGTTGAGCACGGAGAGCTGCACCTCGCGGTCGGGATGCTACGCGGCGCCGAGCACCTCGCGAGTCGCCTCCTCTACCCGCTCCGCGTGCTGGCCGTCATGGCGCGCCGCCATCGTCTCGCGTCGCGCCGCGGGCTGACGATCGACGACATTGCTCGCGAACCGCTGCTCATCCTGGCATCCGGATTCCAAACGCGTCAGCTGTTCGACGAGGCGTGTCAGGGTCGTGAAGCCGACCTCCGCATCGTGCTCGAGAGCCAGTCGCCGCAGTCCCTCATCGCCCTCGCGGCGGCTGGTCGTGGCCTCGCCATCGTGCCGTCCGTCGTGCCCCTCGTCCGTGCTCGAGTCGCGATCGTCGGGCTCGTCCATCGTGAGCGTCCCCTGGGCAGCTGGGGGCGGGTGATCTGGCATCCTCAACGGTATCTGCCCCCGTACGGAGAGGCGTTCGTCGACACGCTCGTGCGTCACACGAAGCGGTCGTATCCAGGCCACGACCTCGGCGTCACGCGGGGAGTCGAGCGGCCCGCGCTATGAAGGGCCTCTCACGTGCGTGCCTCAACGGGCGGCGCTTTCATTGATCGGTGCGGTGTGTGGTGCCACGCCGGCTCGCCGCCAGGCCGAGGCGATCTCGCGCACGACCTTGATCGGCCTACTCGGCGGACGGGAAGCCTCACGCTTCGCTCGCCGTGTCCAGTTCCTGGAACTGCGTGATCTGCACGGTATCGTCGGGGAAGCGGGCGATAATGTCGAGCTCTCCGCCCATCGCCTTTACGAACCGGCGCCGCGCCGGAGTCGGCACGCGCCAAGAGCGTCGCCTGCCTGGACTTCGCCTTCGACCTGTACCGCATGTTCGGGTTCCAGAAGTACCGGGTGGACCTCTCGGTCAGGGGAAGCGATTCCGGCGAGCAGCTTCACGTCCCCGTACGGCGCCGCGCACGGATCGTCGGCGATGAGCCCGAGCCCCGCCTCTGCCACGCGGGGCCCGTACCCGTTCAGGACGGAGAGCTGCCAGATTGCTCTCGGGCGGAGATGCGGTGGCCGTGGATCGCCCGCCAGACACGCTCCGGCGTGACGGGCATGTCGAGGTGTTCGACGCCGAATTCGGCGAGCGCGTCGACGACCGCGTTGACGACCGCGCCGAGCGCCGGCGTCGTGCCCCCTTCGCCGCCGC
>JAHFDK010000351.1 GCA_023249095.1 Candidatus Rokuibacteriota bacterium
GCTGGTTCCACGAGTTCGGGATCCCGATCGGGGGCGTGATCGTCAACATGGTGATGGATCGGACAGCTCTCGGGACGGACCTGCCCGAGTTTGTGCTGAACCGCATGCGCATGCAGGACGACCACATGGAGACGATCCGGGAGAAGTTCGACGGCCGGGTCCGTGCCGTCGTGCCGCTCTTCGACGAGGAAGTGCGGGGTTCCGCCATGCTGGGCCGGGCCGCTGCGTCGCTCTTCGCCTGACCCGTCGCGGCCGCGCTCTGGGCCCCCGACCGATAGCCAGGTTGTCGCTGATGGTGTGCTATCCTCGCGACCGGTCTGACGCCCGATTCACTTTTGTCGACGGGGGGAGCGTATGGAGCGACGCAGATTCCTGGTGAAGGCCGGCGGCGTGGTGGCGGCGGCCGGCGCGACGGCGGTGATCGAAGCGCCGAGCGTCATCGCCCAGCCCAAGTTCCAGTGGCGGATGTCGACGACCTGGACGCCCGCGCTCGACGTCTTGCAGGGCTCGGCCCAGCATCTCGGTAAGATCATCGATGAGATGAGCGGTGGGCGGCTCAAGATCCAGGTGTTCGCGGCCGGCGAGCTGATGCCGGCGTTCGGCTGCTTCGACGCCGCATCCCAGGGCACGATCGAGTGCTTCATGGGCGCCCCCTACTACTGGGCCGGCAAAGAGCCGGGCCTGCAGTGGTTCTCGGCCGTGCCTTTCGGCCTCAACCCCCAGGGCATGATGGCCTGGTACCTCCACGGCGACGGCCTCAAGCTGTGGGAAGAGACCTACGCCACCTTCAATCTCGTCCCGCGCCCCGGCCCGTCCACGGGCGTGCAGATGGCGGGCTGGTTCAGGAAAAAGATGAACAGCATCGCCGACTACAAGGGCCTCAAGATGCGCATCCCGGGTCTCGGCGGGAAGATCGTCGCGGCGGCCGGCGGCACGGTCGTGCTGACACCCGGCGGCGAGATCTACACGGCCCTCGAGCGCGGCGTCATCGACTCGACCGAATGGGTCGGGCCCCACGACGACATGAAGCTCGGGCTCCACAACGCGGCCCGCTACTACTACTACCCCGGCTGGCACGAGCCCGGCACGACCGCGGAGTTCGGCTTCAACAAGAAGGCCTACGATTCCCTGCCGGCCGACCTCAAGGCGGTCGTGGACTACGCCTGCCAGGCGACCCAGGTCCACACGCTCATGGAGTACGAGTACAAGAACACCTTCGCCCTGCAGAAGCTCAAGACCGAGTTCAAGAGCAAGGTGGAGATCGTGCAGCTGTCTCAGCCGACCCTGAAGGAGCTGAAGAAGCTCGCCGAGGCGGTCATCAAGGAAGAGTCCGAGAGGAGCCCGCAGGCCAGGAAGGCCTACGCCTCGGTCAAGAAGTTCGAGGCGACGCTCAACGACTGGCGGTTGATCTCCGAAGCGGCCTATCACGCGCAGATCGCGACCGCGTAGCGGTCCGGCGGCGGGAACACCGGCGGGGCGGAGCTATTCGCTCCGCCCCGTTTCCGTTGTCAGAAGGCCGGTCAGCGCAGGGCGCGGATCAGCCAGTTGGCGAGATCGGGGAAGGCGATCAGGAGCGTGAGGCCGATCAGCTGCAGCGCGACGAACGGCGCGACGCCGCGGTAGATGTGCGGCGTCGTGATCTCGGGCGGCGCGACGCCCCGCAGGTAGAAGAGCGCGAACCCGAAGGGCGGCGTCAGGAACGATGTCTGTAGATTAACGCCGATCACCACGCCGAGCCAGACTGGGTCGAAGCCGAAGTGCGTCACCAGGACCGGCGTCAGGATCGGCACGTGGATGAAGCAGATCTCGAAGAAGTCGATGAAGAAGCCCAGCAGGAAGATCACGAACATCACGATCGCCAGGACCCCGTAAGCCCCGAAGGGCAGGCCCTTGAGGAAGTCCTGGATCAGGTGGTCGCCGTTGAGCCCGCGGAAGACCAGCCCGAAGCAGTTGGCGCCCACCAGGATGATGAAGGCCAGGCTCGTGATCCGTGTCGTCGCCTGCATGACGGAACGAAGCATCGCCATCGAAAACCGGCCCTTGACCATCGTGAGGATCAGCCCGCCCGCCGCACCGACGGACGCGGCCTCGGTGGGCGAGGCGATGCCGGCGAAGATCGAGCCCAGCACGCCCACGATCAGCACCAGCGCCGGGAGCAGCGCGATGATGACCCGCTTGACGGCGTCACCGCGGAAAGCGGCCAGCTCCTCGGCCGGGATGGGCGGTGCCAGATGCGGCTTCCAGCGGGAGAGGATCAAAAGATAGATGATGTAGAGCGCCACGAGCACGAGGCCCGGGATGACGGCGCCGATATAGAGGTCGCCCACCGACACGCCCATGATGTCGCCCAGCAGGATGAGGATCACGCTGGGCGGGATGATCTGCCCCAGCGTCCCGGAGGCGCAGATGGTGCCGCAGATGAGCTCCTTGTTGTAGCCGCGCCGGAGCATGGTCGGCAGCGAGATGAGCCCCATGGTGATCACGCTGGCGCCCACGATGCCGGTGGACGCGGCGAGGATCGCGCCGACCACGACGACCGAGATGGCGATCCCGCCCTTGAGCTTGCCGAAGAGGAGCGCCATGGTCTCGAGCAGCTCCTCCGCCAGCCCCGACTTTTCCAGCGCGACGCCCATGAAGACGAAGAGCGGCACGGCCAGGAGCGTGAAGTTCGTCATCGTCCCCCAGATACGCAAGGGGAGGATGTCGAAGAAGTTGGCGTGGAGATACCCGAGGCTGACGCCGACCAGGCCGAAGAAGAGGCCGGTGAAGGTCAGGCTGAACGCCACCGGGAAGCCGAAGAACAGGAATGCGATCATCCCGGCGAACATGAGCGCGGCGATGATCTGTTCGGGGGGCATCAGTGGATCTCGGTCACCCGTGCTTCGGGCTGCTCCCAGCCCATGCCCCAGTAGAAGTTCTTGATGCTCTGCGAGAAGGCCTGCAGCGTCAGGAGCGCGAACCCGACGATGATCATCGACTTGAGCAGGAAGCGGAGCGGGATGCCGCCGGGGTCGGGCGAGCCCTCAAGGGCCACGTAGGAGTTCCTGACGAAGGGCCAGCTCGTGATCATCACCATGGCGGCCGACGGGTAATAGAAGATCAGGTAGCAGGCGAAATCGAACCACGCCTTCTTGCGCGGTGGCCAGCGCGAGTAGAGGATGTCCACGCGGACGTGCTCGTTGTAGAGCATCGTGTAGCCGGCGCCGAGCAAGTAGACGACCCCGAACAGATGCCACTCGAGCTCCTGTGTGAACACGCTGCTCTTGTTGAACGCGTACCGCATGACGACGTCGGAGAAGACGACGAGGACCATGAGCAGCATGATCCAGGAGACGCCCCGCCCGAACCAATCCTGGAACGCGTCGATCTCCCGGGCGAGCTTTCGGAGCATCGGGCTCCTGGACGAGAGGGATGCGAACGGCGACCACGTATAGCACGGTGACTGGGGGAGGTCAACGAGCGGCGTGGACACGCGAGCGCTGGTCTGCTAGAAACGCTCTGTGCTCACGACGACGATCGCCGGCAGCCTCCCCAAACCCTCGTGGCTCGCGAAGCCCGGCGTGCTGTGGGCGCCGTGGAGCTTGTCGGGTCCGGCGCTCGCCGAGGGCAAGCGCGACGCGGTGCTGGTCGCGCTGCGAGAGCAGGAGACGGCCGGCATCGACATCGTGACCGACGGCGAGCAGTCGCGCCAGCACTTCGTCCACGGATTTCTCGAGGCGATCGAAGGCGTCGACTTCGCCAGGCGCGTGACGATCGGCATCCGGGCCGACCGCTACAAGGCCGAGGTGCCGACGGTGACGGGGCCGCTGGTCCGCCGTCGGTCGGTGCACGCCGACGAAGTCAGGTTCGCGCGGGCCAACACAGGGCGAAAGCTCAAGTTCACGATCCCGGGGCCGATGACGATCGTGGACACACTGGCCGACGAGTACTATCGCGATCGGCGGCGCCTGGCGATGGAGTTCGCTCGGGTCATCAACGAGGAGGCTCGGGAGCTCGCGGCGCTCGGTCTCGACGTGCTCCAGCTCGACGAGCCCGCCTTCAACGTCTACATGGACGACGTGCGGGTGTGGGGGATCGACGCGCTCCACCGCGCCATCGATGGGCTGCCCTGCAAGACCGCCGTTCACATCTGCTACGGCTACGGGATCAAGGCGAACGTCGACTGGAAGGTGACCCTCGGCGGCGAGTGGCGCCAGTACGAGCAGACGTTCCCGGCGCTCGCGGCCAGCCGGATCGATCAGGTCTCGGTCGAGTGCGCCAACTCGCGCGTCCCCCTCGCGCTCCTGGGTCTTCTGAAGGGGAAGGACGTGCTGGTCGGCGCGGTCGACGTCGCGACGGCCGCGATCGAAACACCCGAGGAGATCGCGGCGACCATCCGGAGCGTCTTGCCCTTCGTTCCGGCCGAGCGCCTCTACCCGTGCACCAACTGCGGGATGGTGCCGCTCGCCCGCGACGTCGCCCGGGGCAAGCTTCGGGCGCTCGCCGCCGGCGCCGCGTTGGTCCGGAAGGAGCTCGGCGTGCGCGCGTGATATCCTCAGCCAGCCAATGACCGAGCACCGGCGGTACTTCGATGAGATTTCCCTGGGCGAGGAGTGCGAGTCACCCGGGCGCACGGTGACCGAGGCCGACATCGTGATGTTCGCCGGGCTGTCCGGCGACTACAACGTCCTCCACACCGACGCCGAGTTCATGAAGCAGTCGATTTTCGGCGAGCGCATCGCCCATGGCCTGCTCTGCCTCGCGATCCAGTCCGGCTTGTTCAGCCGCGCGTCCGTGCCGTACGCGACGCTCGCGTTTGCCGGGCTGCGCTGGAAATTCAAGGCACCGGTCAAGATCGGAGACACGATCAGGCTCAGGGCCAAGGTGACGGCCAAGAAGGACCTCTCCAAAGAGGACCGCGGTCTCGTCACGCTCGAGCGCACCGTCCTCAACCAGCGCGACGAGGTCGTCCAGCAGGGGGAGACCGACCTGATCGTGGAGAAGCGCCGGTGAGGGGCACCTACTTCGAGGACGTCGTCGTCCACAGTGTCCAGGTGTCGCCGGCCATCACCGTCACGGAGACGCACGTCGCCATGTATCTCGGCTTGACACGCGAGCTGCCCGTCGGGCCCGTCGGGGTCCCCGACGTCTTGCCCCTGTGTCTGTCGATCGGGCTGGGTTGGCGTATCAAGGATCCGCCCATGGCCGTCCTCGCGTTCGTGGGGCTCGATTGGCAGATCGTGAGACCGCTCCGCGTCGGCGACACGATGCACGCCCGCTCGCGTATTCTCTCCAAGCGGCCGATGCGTGACGGCGGCTTCGTGCTCGAGGAGCGTTCGATCGTCGACCAGCACGGCGAGGTCGTGCAGCAGGGAAAGTTCACGTTCCTCGTCGCCAAGCGTAAGGAGGCATCCCCATGACCTTCGACCCGAGACACAAGAGCCGGACCCTCCTGGACGGCGCCGACCGCGCGGCCGCCCGCTCCTACTTCAAGGCGATCGGCTTCTCCGACGAGGACCTCAAGCGCCCCCTGGTCGGCGTTGCCCATTGCTGGATCGAGGTCACGCCCTGCAACTGGAACCACCGGAAGCTGGCCGAGAAGGTGAAGGAAGGCATCCGGGCCGCCGGCGGCACGCCGATCGAGTTCAACTCGATCAGCGTCACGGACGGGATCGCGATGGGCACCGAAGGGATGAAGGCTTCGCTCGTCAGCCGCGAGACCATCGCCGACTCCGTCGAGCTGGTGATCCGCGGCCATCTCTTCGACGGCTTCGTCGGCATCTCCGGCTGCGACAAGA
>JAHFDK010000088.1 GCA_023249095.1 Candidatus Rokuibacteriota bacterium
GGATGCTCTGCAACCCGGCCAGGAGGATAATCATGTTGTAGCCGAAGTTCTTCCACACGGCGAAAACGATGATGGCGGGCATGGCCCAGCGTGGATCGCCAAGCCAGTCGATGGGGGGGATGCCGATAAGACCCAGCGTGTAGTTGAGCAGTCCGTAGTGCGGGTGGAAAAGGTAACGCCAGATGACGGCGACGGCCACCAGCGTCGTGACGACCGGGGCGAAGAGCGCCGTGCGGAAGAAGGCCTGGAATTTGACCAGTCGGGAGTGCAGCAGCAGGGCTGCCCCGAACGAGACGGTGATGGACAAGGGCACGCCGACCACCACGAAGTAGAGCGTGTTCCCGAACGCCTGCCAGAAGAGCGGTGTCTGGAGCAGCTGCGCGTAGTTCTGGAGACCGACCAGACGCAGATTCCGGCTGTCCGCGAGCGCGTAGATGTCGAAGTCGGTGAGGCTCATCGCCAGCGCCGCGACCACGGGCAAGAAGAAGAACACGGTGATGACCAGCAGGGCGGGCGCGACGAAGCACCACGCAGCGCCCACGTTTCTCAACCGGCGCCTCTCCGCGCGAGGAGCCAGCGACGCTTTTCGAGGATCCTATCGGCGCGCGCATCGAGCTCTCGGACGGCCTGCTCCACCGACAGCTGGCCGTGCACGGCGCGCTCGGCAACCAGGCGCATTTCGGTGGTGATGCGCTCCCACTCCGGCACTTTGGGCACCGGCTTGACTCGCTCGAGCTGCTCGCGGAAGGCGCGTGCGTGGACGTCGCCTGCCAGCCCCGGATCCGTCCACGTGGCGCGTCGCGGCGGCAGGTCGCCGGTCAGCGCGTGGAACCGGCGCTGCACGGCCGGCCGCGAGAGGAACTCGATGAGGCGCCACGCCGCGGCCTGGTGGCGAGACGCCCGGAACACCACGAGGCTCGAACCGCCGGCGATCGAGGCGCCGGGACCGTCGGGCCCGGGCAAGGGCGCCGTCATCCAGCTATCCTGCTGTTCGGCCGGCAACCGGCGGTGGAACTCGCCGATGTTCCAGGGGCCCGACACGTAGAAGGCGAATCGACCACGTCCGAACTCGTTCCACACGTTGGCGATGGCCGCATTACCCAGCGCCGGCGCCCAGCCGCGCTGGAACATCTCCAGATAGAACCCCAACGCGCGGCGGAAGCCAGCCCCGCCGAAGTTACCCCACCGCCCATCCTCACGCAGGAGTGGCTCGTCCTGCTGCAAGGCGAGAGCAAGGAGCGGCTCGAACTCGTTGAGCGGCAGCAGAATCGCATAGCGATCAGGGCGCGCGTGTTGGTCGACGGCGGCCAGCATCCGTTTCCACTCGTGCCACGACCTCGGCGGTGCGGAGAACCCGGCCTGCCTCAGCAGATCCCGACGGTAAAACATCAGGCGCGTATCCACGTACCACGGTACACCATAGAGCTTGCCGTCGACCCGGTTCGTGTCCCAGATCCCGGCGAAGTAGTCGGCGGCGTCGACGATCGGCGAGGCGGCCGCGTACCGGTCGAGCGGTTCGAGCGCGTTCAGCGCGACGAGCTCAGGGATCCACGTATTGCCGAGCTGGCAGAGATCCGGCGTGGCGTCTCCGGCAAAGGCGGTGAGCAACTTCTCGTGGGCCGCGGTCCACGGCAGCTGCTGCACCTTCACGTGGATGCCGGGGTGGCTGCGTTCGAACTCGGAGAGCAGCTCGGCCACCACCTCGCCCTCGCGACCCATGGCCCAGAAGCGGAGAACGGTTTCGCGCGAGGACGAGAAGCCGCAGCCCGCTGCGAGCGTCAGCGCCGCAACGAGACCGAGGATAGCGGCCCGGGCCAGACCCGTCCGAGAGCTATTGACCGCGGCCGGTGAGCCAACCACCCGAGAAGCCGGCCTGCTCGAGGCCCCGACGCAGGTACGGGTTCTTGCGCATCACGCGCCAGACCAGCGCGCTACGGTAGTTCTCGATCATGGCGAGGATGGCCCCCTGGTCGATGCCGAGGTAGTCACCAGCGACCCAACCGAAGTCGGGGACGCGACGGCCGTGCCGGAGTGGGACGTCGAAGGTGAAGGTTCGGTTGAACGCGTCGAGAAAGCCGTACTTCGAGTAAATGTGCTGGCCGAAGCGGCGATGCATCTCGAGGGTGGCCGGGATGACCAGCTCCGGCGCGAACGGCATGGAGGCGACGACCGCCGTCGGCGCCAGCGTGCAGTCGTCGTGCTTGCCGGTGTGGTCGATGCCGCGTGCCGCGTAGGTGCGAAACCGTCGGCGCCCGCTGGCGTCCTCGATCTCGACGTCAGCCGGCCCATCGCTGGCGGTGATCCCCCAGATGGTTGCGCTGTAGTCCCGGCAACGACGCGGGTTGGCGACTGCGTACGCTTGCTGAGCGTATACCGCGCGCCGGCTGTTCTCGAAGTAGTCGAGACCGCGCCGCTTCATGTAGGGATCGCGAATGTCGCGGAGATCGGTCCACACGTGCGTGTATTGATGACCGAACAGCGGCGGAAAGCTCAGGAATTCCTGACCGAAGAACGTGCCCCATTGCTTGTCATAGGTGCTCGTCCATTCCACCCAGGCGTCGAGGCCCACGGGAAAGGTGGGCGAGCCGAGCGCCAGGAGGTACACGAGCATGGCCTCGTTGTAGCCGCGCCAGTCGTATTTCAGGAAACCTTCTTCGGGCGACCAGCCCAGGCTAATGGCGGGCGCCTTGGACTGTGCCCATCGCCAGTCTACACGCCGGTAGATGGCGTCCACGAGAGAGCGAATTTCCACTTCCTCGGGGTCCGAGCCGTCGAAGTAGGACTGACAGAACAGCGCGCCGGCGAGCAGGATGGCGGTATCGACAGTCGACAGCTCGCTGTCCTCGAAGCGTTCGCCCGTCTTCATGTCCAGGAAGTGATAAAAGAATCCCCGGTGACCGGTCCCACCCCGAGCCTCGGAACCCTGCGGAGCCGTGGCAAGGAACCGGAGGGTCGCGAGCACGCGTTGCTGTGCCTGCGGGCGCGTGATGTAACCACGCTCGACGCCGATGGGATACGTGGTGAGGGCGAAGCCCACCGCGGCGATGCTGGAGTACGACGGCGTGGGATACCGGTCCGGGATCAGCCCGTTCTCGGGATTGGCGGTGTCCCAAAAGAAGCGGAAGGTACGCTCCTGGAGCTCCACGAGAAACGGGTCGAAGACAGGGCTCGGCAAAGGCTGCTGCAACGCGTTCTGGAGCTTCACCACCTGCGCTTCCCCGGCCGCAACGGCCATGAGGATCATGACCACCGACGCGATGGTCACGACCAACGGGACACCGACGCTCGAGTGCTGTCTGGACATCGTCACCTGCCAATCAACAGTGGCGCCAAAACAGGGTCGCGCGCCCCCGCCCGGAAGCGGTGTCTTCAACTGGTGGTCGGGGTGGCCGCGCGCGGTCAGACTTCATAGCGTCCGGTCAATACCTGCAACGGCCGTGCCAGGCGGCCTGTCCCGCAAACAGCTGATTATCGCACAACGTTGAAACTGAACAGGTTCCTAAACGCCCCGGGAGAGTCTCCCAGGCACAGGCGTTCTGCCCGGACCAGGGCGAAATCCGGAAATCGGTCCCGCGGCCTGATCGTCGTATCTGTCGAGGTAGCGCTCTGGCAGGACGTGGTATGACTTGCGCGTGCGCGAGCTAATCGCCTTCTGCGGTTGTCCGCACGTCGGCTTCCATTATTCGTTCAGCATCTGGCGGATCTCGACGAGCTTGCCGTTGTTGAATAGCAAGACGGTCGCACCGTACTGCCACTGCTGCCGCACTCCGGCGGCCGTCGTCATCTCCGAGATGCCTGACGGCTCACCGCGGATCTGGCGTACCTGCTCGGCGCTCATGCCGATCTTCAATCTTCCATTTGCGATCCGCTCAAGGCCCCCGATTGTCCTGGTCATGGTCTCATTCACTCGGGCCTCGAGCCTCGGCAATCTCTCCGCGATCGTATTGATGAGTCGAATGAGATCGGCCCCGCACGCAAGTGTGGCGCGGTAGAGTGCTTCACGTTGCTGCGGTAGCGGCTTTTCGGCCTCCGCATCAACGGCCTGTGCTGCCAAGTCGGCTTCGGCGGTGAGCCAATCGATCTTGTCCTGAGTCGTGACCGCCGACGGCGGGAACGTCTCCGCCGGGTTCTTCACCAACGCCTGTTCCCAAAACCCCCACGCGCACTCGGCGTGGGCCGTCGCAGCCGAGGCGAGCAGGCAGAACGCGAGGAGCAGCGAGGCCCTGCGTCCGGTGCGTGTCATCGGTTGTCCTGCCCGGCGCCCCTGACGGAGCACCCCCGCTCCCCCATGGAACCGCCAAACACACGCCCGACCGGATCGAAATCGACGGTGGCGTGGGGCCACGACAGGACAGCTAGTGCCGGGCTGCGGCGGGCTTCCCGCTCCAGTCGGACGGCGCAGTCACTAACGTCCGTGAATACCTGTGCTTTCTCATGGGGCTGCATCTGCGTCGTATTGTACTTCGGGAAGTTCACGACCGGCGTCGCCGGCGGCCTCCACATCGGCACCGTCGCATGAGCGGTTTGCGAAGGCACCCCGAGAGGCCTCGGGGTTGCCGACGTTCACGCGAGGCCCAACGCGCATGCCCAGCGCCTGTGCGGCAGTTTCGTCAACCGAGCCGGCTGAGGTTTTGGCGAGGGACAGGGTCAAGAGCCGCGCACGAGGAAGCGCAGGAACGCGGCGTAACCGTGGAACACGCGCGCACGGTCGACCAGCCCCTCGCGTTCGAAGATGGCGTGGACGCGCGGCAGGTCGGGGAAGGGAATGCCGGGGAAGTAGTGATGGTAGGGGTGCAGGGAGAAGTTGAGGTTCGGCAGCAGCAGGCGCTCCCACCAGCGCACCACGATGATCGGGGAGGACTCGGCGACGCTCGGCCGATCGAGATTGTACTTGTGCTCGCAGAGGGCGCCCCAGCGCACGAGCGCCTGGGTGACCGTGAGCAGCGGCACGACCCAGTAGAGGACGACCACGGCCCAGCCGGCCAGGAGCGTGATCACGCCCGCGGCGACGAGGTAGTAGACCGCGCGGAGCGCGGCCGGGGGTGCGGCGGGACGGTTGAACTCCGGCCGGCGCCCCATGGCTCGCTTGCCCTTCACCAGGGCGAACAGGTTGAGTCCGAGGAGATCGGTGACGAGCAGCCAGGCGAGGCGTCCGGGCGTCATCGGGATCGCCCACGCGGGGCCGCTCTTGCGGACGAAGTCCGGGTCGCGCTCGGTGAAGTAGTACTTGTGGTGCGCGAGATGGACCTGAGCGTAACCCTCCACCGTCAGGAGCAGGAGCGGAAAGCCGGCCAGGAGGTTGACCAGGGCGTCGCCGGGGCGCTGGGGCAGGCCCAGGTCGTGGACCTGCTCGTGGATCAGCAGGCCGAGGACGATCTGGCGCGTGGCGACGGCGACGATCGCGGCCACGGTCACCGGCCAGCTGTCGGCCCAGACCGCGAGGACGATGACGGCGACGATCGTGGCCCACGTGAGCGCGAGCCGGGCCAGGAAGCGGAGCGGCCGGGGCCGGACGAGTGCGAGAATCTCGTCGCGGGCCGCCGGGGAGAGCGCGCGGTGATCGCCGGCCACCGGCGCTAGAAGCGGTGTCTTCCAATCCGCCAACGCTCCCTCCCGTTGCCCGCTCTGGGGCCAGCGCGAGGATGGTCCATCGCCCGGAGGCTGTCAAGAAGGCCCAGGCGGCCGGGCATGAGGCGCGGTTTCACGGCCGGCCCCTGACGCGATTCGTTTGATGCCAGCGAACCGCTCCCGGGCCGCCTGCAAGCGGACGCAGGCGCTCTCCCACTCCCGCTGCGCCTCGGCGTATTCGGCGGCGACCCGATCGAGCTCGGCGAGGATCGCCTCCCTGTCTCTCGTTCGCCATTGTGCGACATAACGTCTCCGTAGAATGATTCCCCGAAGTGGTTCGAGCTGGTATAGCCTTACCTTCAATGTCAAGCATGGGTTCCCCGGCCGTAAAAGACTCTCCTGGAGAGGGATCTCGACCCGGGGCTTCTCACCCGACACCGCATGAAGCGGGCTCTCGCCGACTGGTATCTGAGGGCCACCGGAGACTGAAGCGACACGAAGAAACCACTGTATGGCCATCTTTCTTGTGGCGCACGGAGCCCGGTTCAACTCAGATATGAACGAGGAGTGTGGCGATGGTGAGGGTTCCAGTCGCCAGAATTCTCGTGATCGACGACGACCCCGAAGTGGTCGACCTCCTGGCCTCCTATCTCCGCGAGGAGGGTTACGGGGTCTTAGGCGCGCTGACGATTGATGAGGGCATCAAGCTCGTCATCCTGTCCCGTCCCGAGCTGGTCTTGCTCGATATTCTGTTACCCGGCGGAATGAACGGCATCGAGGTGCTCAAGCGAATCCGCTCGATCGATCCGACCATCAAGGTGATCATGGTGACCGGGAGTCGGGACCCCCTGCTTGCCCGCGAGGCCCTCGAGCTCGGCGCACTGGCCTATATCGACAAGCCGTTCGACTTCGCCTACCTCAAGCGGGTTGTCGCCATGGCGCTCCGACCGGAGACCGCCCACCCAGACGATCACCCAAGGACCTGATCAGGAGAGCTTCGAGGTCTACCGTACACGTCGGCGGACGAGAACGGTGACGCCCGGACAAAATGAGCCAGGCGCGTGAAGCGGCGGATGCTCGCCGACAAGCCCGCGGCGCCACCAAGGCCACCCGGACGCGCGTCGACCGGAACGACGAGTGAATCGGCCGCTCTCGGCCGTCGCCGCGGCTTGACGGCGCGCGAATGGCCGTGAGCTAATCGACGGCTGGAGGTCCCGATGCCCTTCGGTCTGTGGTTGGTCGATCATCCGCCGTTTCCCGCTGGCTGGACCGAGAAGCGCAAGGCCGGCATCGGCGGCGCCCTGAAGCAGCATTTCGACATGGTCTGCACCAGCCCCAACACGCCGTACGGCTCGTGCACGTTCTCGTGGGCGGGCAGTCTGGGACAACGCCGGTCGGACCACCTGGTGCTGCACTTCTTCAACACGGCCCGCAACGGGATCCTCTACATGTGGGGTTTTCGGAACGGCCTCACCGAATCTGGCGCCACGGTGTGGGTGGACGGCAAGGGCATGATGTCCGAAATCTATCTCGACAAGATGGAGGGCGACGCCCGGTTCGAGCAGCTGGTGGCGAACCTCGCGTTTCACGAGGCCATGCACAACAAGCTCGACGCTCATCCGACGCTGCAGAGCATGGCGGACATTCACAAGCTCAAAAATGGCGGCCTCAGCCGGCAAACCGGGATCGCTGCCGGCACGAAGCTCTCGCAGGCGGACGTCAATGCGATGGCGCCCGCGCTCACCAGGCAGGTCCCGCAGTTCTGAGCGGACGCTCGCGCGCGGCGCGCCCCGGGCTCACGTTTCCCTGGCCAGCGCGCCGCCGCGGGCCACGACCAGGAACGTCACCGGGCCGTCGTTGACCAGCTCCACCTGCCTGTCGGCGCCGAAGCGGCCCGTCTCGCCCCGCTGTGCGTCACAGGGTGAGACGCTCGAGTCACCGACAAAACCCCCGAGGCGGTCTGGTCGGTTCGGCGCCGAAGCCGAGGCTAGTTCAGAGGCTTCGGGGAGCCCCTGGGCCGGGTGGAGGCAGCCCCTTGCCATCGTTACCCTCGACACCGTTCTGCGGTGGCAGCTGCGCCGCTTCCGCGAGCACTGACCAAACTCTCCGGCCAGCCCATCGCGGGTCGCCCGCCCGTCAACGCCGAGATCAAAGTCCTCGTCATTCGCTATCACACCGTCGACAACTCTCCGAGAGTGGCGCGCCACTCCTGAGCTACTTTGCCGGCGCCTCGCGCATCCGTGTCAGCGCCGAGCCGTAGATGTGATCGGGCCGCAGAACCATCGCGACGCGCTTGTCGGCAGCCGTGATCCGGTCATATTGATCCCAGTCCGCACTGCGCCGCCGGGTGGTGGCGCTGAAGATATGGCGGCGGGCTAGGCGCAGCGTCTCGGGGTCGCTATTGCCGGAGTAGGTGAGTTCCGCCTTGCCCTCGAACACCAGGAACCCCGACCACCAATCGACGTGCGACACCAGCACCGAGCAGCGGGGATCCCGCAACAGGTTCTTGAACTTCGCCCGGCTCTCGGTGATGGAGATGCCCACCCCACCGTCCCGGGGGTACACGGTGACAATGCTGAGCTGGGGCATGCCGTTCCGTCTGAACGAGGTGAGGACGCCCTGCGGATTGTCGTGGAGGAACTGCTCGATTTGAGGAGCCAGCGGGGTGGGTGGCGGCATGGGAGCGCTCCTTCGCAAAAATTCTACGAGGGCAGGTCGGGAACGAACCCACCCAAGATCCTGGAACCCTCGCAGGGGTCAACGAATACTCAGCCATCCCACCTATTCTTGCTCACGCAGGCGTCTTCGCCTAGCCTGTCGTCGATCGCAGCGCGGTTGTAACGGCAAGAAACAGGGAGGGGCCGATGCGTCGGCGTGCAAAGGCCGCGAAGGCTAAGGTCGAAGCCAAGCGACCGCTCGCCAGGAAGTCGCGGGGCAACGACGGCTCTAGTCGTCGCGAACTCGAGAAGCGCCTGGCGGAAGCATTGGAGCAACCGGCAGCGACCAGCGAGATCCTGGGCGTCATCAGACGCTCGCCAATGGACGCGCAACCCGTCTTCGACGTCATCATACGGAATGCGGTGCGGCTGTGCGACGGCTTGTTTGGATGCCTGTTCCGCTTCGACGGGAAGCGCCTGATGGTCTTCTGGCCCCACCGTCGGGGCTCCAGCGTGCTGTTCTTGCACGCGCTCCGGCGTCTCATCAAGCTCGTGTCAGGCGCGGAACCGAAATTCCACCCGGACGAGATATCCCTGCTCGGCTCCCGCGCCGAGGCCGTGGAGCTGCTGCGCGACACCGGCTTCGTCCTTCGCGACTACTCCTTTGGTGTCCGCGACTTGTTCGTTCAGTGCATCATCGTCGCCGAGAAGGTGGAGAAGGGCGCGCCGGCCGCAGTGTCGTTCGTCTCCGAGCTCACGGCCACCGCGTGAGGGGTCCCCACGGCGCGCTGGCGTGGGCCGAGCTCCGCCTGGTCGACGACGTGATCCGGAAGCTCGAACGAATCGTCGGGCTTGCGGTCACCGCGGTCCTGGTCGTCCTTCACGTGGTCTTCCTCGCCCATGCCGGCGCCCTGTGGAGAGACGAGGTCAACGTCGTGAATCTGGGCGACGATGCCTCTCCCGGAGCTGTGGGGACACCTGGAGTTCGACTCGACCCCCATCGCCTTCCTCGCCCTGCTCCGCGCGTGGATCGGAATCGGCCTCGGGGCGACCGACCTGCCGCTCCAAATCCTGGGATGCGTCCTCGGCTTGGGTGTCCTCGGCGTCCTCTGGTGGAACGCTCAGCGCCTCGGTTACGGGGTCCCGCTCATCGCGCTGGCCCTTCTCGGGTTCAACGCGGCGGTCATCACCTATGGCGACTCCGTCCGGGGTCACGGTCTGGGCATGCTGACGGCGCTGCTGACCTTCGGTCTCACATGGAAGCTCGTGGACAGGCCGTCCGCCCGAAACGCTCTACTCGCACTGGTGTCTGCGGTCGTGAGCGTGCATTCTCTCTTCTTCAACGCTGTGATTCTCCTCGCCGCCTGCGCCGGCGGCGCGGCCGTCGCCTTGAGCCGGCGGCAGTGGAAGACGATCGGGCTTCTCGCGGGAGTAGGATCGGTCTCGGCCCTCTCCCTGCTCCCGATACACCGTCGTGTTCCAGAGCCGGAAAGCGTGGAACTTCATGATCGAGTACCCCATCGACCTCCGGTGGATCTGGGAAAGGTTCGTCGAGGCGACGCGCCTTACTGGCCCGTTCGCCCTCTGGCTCTGGATCGGCCTGCCCCTCATAGGGATCATCACCGTCCTGGCGGCGAGCCGGAGAGGGGTCAAGGGCTCGATTGGGAAACCAGCGGAGGTGGGCCTCTTCTGCGGGGTGGCGCTCGTGACGGGAGTGATCGCCTACCTGCTCTTCCTGCTGAGGCTCAGCTACACAATGCAGCCCTGGTATTTTCTCGCGCTCATGGCCCTCGTGGCCTCGTGCCTGGACGGTGCCCTACTCGCGTCCGCGAGGCAGCCCCTCCGCATTTCCCGGGTCGTCGTGGCCATCACCGCCATGACGCTGGCGCTCGGCCCCGTCTGGCAGAGTGTCCACGTCCGGAAGACCAACATGGACCTGATCGCCGCGAAGCTCGCTCAATCCTCCCAGACGGGCGATCTCATCCTCGTGATGCCCTGGTACCTGGTACCTCGGAATCACCTTTGACCGCTACTATCGGGGTGCGGCCGAATGGCTCACGATCCCTCCCCTCCCTTCGCACACAAGCTCCACCGGTGGGACCAGCTCAGGGAGGCGATGGCCTCTCGCGACGCCATGAAGCCCGTGCTGAGCCGGATCGAGACCGCTCTGCAGTCCGGCCGCCGCGTCTGGTGGATCGGCGGCCTGGCCGCCCCTCCTGAGGGCCAGGGCCCGCCGGTCCTCCCTCCGGCCCACAGAGGCCCCGTGGGGCTTCCGAGAGTGGCCGTACTACCAAGGCTGGGGGCTACAGGCTGGTTACGTCTTCCGACGCCACGCGCTGCGCGCCCAGGCGGTCCCCGTGCCCTCGGATGCGCCCGTGAGCCCTTACGAGAGCGCGACCTTGGACCTCATCGAAGGATGGCGGGCAGGCGGCGAGGTTCGAGCGGCGGCGAACCAGCTCCCCCTCGAGAAATCTCGCCCTTCAATTGACCGGGGAGCTGCTCGGGCTGTGATCGGGGAAAAGGGCCGCCCCTTGCGGAGCGGCCCTTGCCGTGAGGCCTCAGCGGATCAGCTGTGCCAGCGGAACTGTTGCGGCTTGCGGGCGGACTCTTGGGAAATCCGGACGTTGACGAGCGCCGGGCCGCGGAAGTCCATCGCCGCTTGCAAGGCGCCCTTCAGGTCCTTCGGCTCCTCGATGAAGAAGCCCTTGCCGCCGAAAGCCTCCATCATCTTGTCGTAGCGGGCGCCATAGATCAGCGCGTTCGGCCTCAAGTTCTGGAGCGGCTTGTCCGGCATCTTGTCGTGCCCCGGGCCGATGCCGCCGTTGTTGAAGACGACGATCTTGACCGGCAGCTGATAGCGACAGACCGTCTCCATCTCCATGCCGGAGAAGCCGATCGCCGAGTCGCCCGAGACCGAGATGATCGGCTTGTCCGGATGCACCACCGCGGCGGCGATGACGAAGCCCATGCCGATACCCATCGTGCCGTAGCTGCCGGCATCGAGCCGGTGCCGCGGCTTCGAATTGAACAACTGGGTGCGGCCGATGTCCATTGTGCTGGCGCCCTCGCCGATGATGATCGCGTCTTCCGGCGCCCAGGCGGCCACGTCCTTCAGCGCGCGGTAGTAGTTGGCCGGCGCCGCGTCGTCGACGAGCTGGGGCGCGATCTGCGCCGCATTCGCCGCCGCTTTTTCCGCGATCGAGGCATGCCAGGGCGTGTCCTTGGGATAGACCCACTCGCGCTTGCCGAGCGCCTGGTTGAGCTGCCCGACGATCGCCTTGCCGTCGCCGACCAGCGCGACCTCGGTCGGCGCGTTCTGGCCGATCGTTTCCGGCGCGATGTCGAGCTGGATGATGCGCACGTTCTTGTTGAAGCGCGGCGGCAGGCCGAAATGCATGATCCAGTTGAGCCGCGCTCCCATCAGGACGACGACGTCGGCATTCTGCAGCGCATGGCTGCGCGCCGCGCCGACCGACAGCGGATGGTTGTCGGGCATCACACCCTTGCCCATCGGCGAGGCGAGGAACGGCAGCTTGGTGCGCTCGATGAAGGCGCGAACCTCGTCCTCGGCGCGTGAGTAGGCCATGCCCTTGCCGATGATGACGAGCGGTCGCTCCGCCGACCTGAGCACGTTCAACGCGCGTTCGACATCATCCGGCATCGCCTGGGTGCGTGGCGGATCCGGGCAGCGCGCCAGCTCGTCCACCCTCGACTCGTCGACCTTTCCGGTGATGATGTCGTCCGGCATGTCGAGATAGCTCGCGCCGGGCCGGCCGTAGATCGAGTTCCTGACCGCCATCTCGACATAGAACGGGATGCGGTGGACGTGCTCGACCGCATGCGCGAACTTGCAGAACGGCGTCGCGATCAGCACCTGGCGCTCTTCCTGGAACGCGCCCATGGCGTTGCGCCAGGACTCCGAAGCGCCGCCGATGAGAATCATCGGCCAGCCATTCTGCTGCGCATTGGCGAGGCCGGCGAGGGCGTGGACCACGCCGGGGCCCGACACGACGAGGCAGACGCCGGGGCGCCCGGTCAGATAGCCAACGGCCTGCGCGGCATACGAAGCGGACTGCTCGTTGCGCATCCCGACGTAGGTGATCCCTTCCTTCTGCGCGGCCGTGGCGATCGGGCCCACCGGAAACCCGACGATCCCGAACATGAATTTGACGCCCTGGCGTTTGAGGCTTCTCGCTACTAAGGTTGCGCCGTCGACTTCGGCCATGAGTTCCCTCCTGTCAGAATGGGATCGTCGTCTGCACGATACTGCCCTCGATCTGGTTCTTGACCCCGTCGGGGTTGACCGTCGCCGTCGAGCCCGCTATGCAGGTCGATCAGTGTCGGCGGACCTTTCGGGTCCCAACCGTGCTCGTTCGCGCGCATCCATTGCACGCGGACCGGCCGGCCCGCGGCGCGCGCCACGAGCGCAGCGTCCGCAGCGGCATCTTCGTGGCCGTTGCGGCCATAGCAGCCCGAGCCGTCGACATAGACGCGGCGGACACCGGCTTCCGGCATCGCCAGCATCGCCGCGAGCTGCTTGCGCAAGAGGTACGTCGCCTCCGAGGCGGTCCAGCAGGTGAGCTTGCCGTCCACCTCTCCTCCTTCCCCCTGGTCCCGAGCTAAGATCGCGCCCCCCGGAGCCAGAGTCAAGCCCCGAGGAGGAGTGATGCCCCTCGGCAGCGCTCAGACCGGTACCGCGCCGTCGGCAACCCTGCCCTCGTTGAGAAGAAGCCGGGCGCGGCCAGAGCCCGAACGCAGGAGGGGGCCGACTCCACGTTCTTGAGGATCGCCGGGCACCCGCTCGACGAGGTCCTCTCACGCTTCACCACCAGTGTGCTCGGTAGGCGCTGAACTCTGTCGCCGAGTGCGTCGATTTCCCGACGCACGATGCGCCTGGTTGGTTGTGATATGGTCCAATTCGCCGTCCGCCCTTTGACGGATTTTCCACCGTTTGCTATAAATGCCGCGTGCTGCGCGTCGCTCAGGGAGGACATGAATGGTCAGAAAGTACGGCCACGTGCTCACGTCGGCGGGCATTTCCGCGGGGATCGACATGGCGTTGCGCGTGGTCGCGCGCTATCACGGCGACACGATCGCGTGTACGACTGCGCGCCACATGGAATACCGCTACCGCGCGGAAGATAACGGCCGCCGCGTCTGACGGCTCGGGCGCAAGGGGATCACCGAGTCGAGCGGAAAACGCCACAGTTCACGGGACCCGAGCGAGTCAGCGGAAAGGAATTCGAGGTCATGGCGCGCATTGAGGGTGTCAACGCGCATCAGATTCAGGACGAATACATCAGCAAGGTCTTTGCCGCCCAAGCCAGCAACGGGGACAGCGTCGGCTTCAGGGATTCGTCCAGAGTGAGCAGCTTGCCCGTCGCCTTCTCGCGGATCTCGTGCAGGTCGTCCCGGTCCTGAATCTTGAAATAGCCCTTCAAGAGGTCGATCACCAGCAAGTAGCTCGTCGCCTTGCTGTTCGTGAGCGATCCGATTGCCGAGGGGCTCATTGCGAGCTTCGCCCGCCTGTCTCTCCGGGCGGTGGGAGGAACTGTGTCTCCGGGGGGCGGTGGGAGGACCTTCCGAGAGCAGCCGCTATGTTATGCCGCGGACAGGACCTTTGTGCTGCCTACGCGCCGCGCGACGTAGTGTCCCGAGCGCGCCGGCGGCCGCGCTCTCCTCACGCGAAACGACGACCAGGTGTTAGCGGCGACCGGCCCGAACGTGGCGCCCGGTGAGCGCCGCCTCGCCATGACTCGCTACGAGAGCCGCGATGGGCGGCTGCGCCTGTTCCGCGGGGACAGCCACCGCCTCCATCCGATCACGTCGGGGAGCGTCGGGGTGATCCTGACCTCGCCGCCGTATTGGGTGAGAGGGCGGGGGCGTCCCTCGGCCGAGCGTTACGCGCACGACCTGGCCGTGGGCTTCGGGCGTGAATGGAAGCGCGTCCTCGCGCCCGACGGCGACCTCTGGTTGGTGATCGGCGATCGCCACGACGGCGCCGAGTGGGTGGGGATGGACGCACTCGTCATCGGCTGGCTCCGTCGCACCGGCTGGCGTCTTCAGTCGCGCGGCTTCTGGGCCCAAACACGCTCCCGGGAGCGCTGGGACAACCGCGTGAACTATCTCCTGCGCTTCCGGAAGGTGGGTCAGGTCGTGCGACCGCGCGGAACCACGCTGTGCTGGATGCTGCCGCTGCCGCGCTCCCACCCGGACAGCATCTGGGACGCGATCCCGGAGCCCGTGGTCCAGACGGTGCTTGAAGGCAGCAAAAAGCGCGGGCCCGTTCTCGATCCTTTCGCCGGCTCGGGAACGGTCGGCCGGGTCGCCGCGTCCCTCGGACGCGAGTGGGTCGGCGTGGAGCGCGATCCGCGCATGGCCCTGGTCACGGCGCGTCGGCTCCAGCTCAGACGCGTCGGGGCTTCTCTCCCCGACCGCCGTCGCGCCGCACGGTGATGTGGACTACGGGCTGCGCGGGTGCGCAGCACCGGTGTACCGTCGGTGTCGCCGCTGATTCCCGAGTCCTCTGCACCATCTGACGGTGCCCGAACCCCAGGCACCAGTGCCGTTCACAGGATCTCTCGTTTCGTACACGGGGCACTGGTGACCCCTGTCCCTGGTGGGCACCGCTGGAGGAGGCTCGTCTCAAGTCGAGGTGAACGAACGCTACGTTCCCGGGCCCCCCATCGCGCTGGCGACGCGGATATCCTCGCTCACGTCGCGCTGCACGGTCGGGACCAGGACGATCTCCTCGATCACGGTGCGCGGCGGCAGCGTGACGCAGAGCATGATGGCGCGGGCCACGTCCTCGGGCTGCATCATCGTTGCCCGCGCCCGGGCGTCGGGCGGGAGTGGGCGTCGATCGAGGATGGGCGTGTCCACCTCGGCGGGCAGGATGGTGGTGGCCCGGATGCCCTTGTCGCGATGCTCGCTGTGGATGTGACCCATGAGGTTGCGCACGGCCGCCTTGGCCGCGCTGTAGGGCACGCCTCCCATGAGGCCCGGGCGGATTCCCGCCACCGACGACACGGTGACGATGGTGCCGTCGCCGCGCTCGATCATGCCGGGCAACACCGCCTGGGTGAGGAGGTAGACGCCCGTGACGTTGGCCGCGAGCACGCTGCGGCTCCGAGAGGCTCGCCACGAAGAGATAAACCATGAAGGTGCGCATCCACGGCCGGAAGGCCGACGGCTCTGGTCCACAGCCTCGACCTGGCCGCCGCGCTGGACCTCCCGGCCGAGCCGCCCGCGAGCGCACTGGCAGTCTGCCTCCAACTGGCCGCCAGCCTGGCCCAGCGGCGCGCCGCCGGAGGGGCCGTCCTGCTGGCGCTGAGACCGGTCGACGCCCCCTCCCGCCCACTTACAGCCTGCTGTAAACCGTCTCAGCGCCCGGCTGTCGGTGGCAGCGGCGCCGGCATCGGCGGCTGCTCCCTGGCCTTCCAGCGGAGGTTCTTGTTCGGGTTCGCGATCGGCCCAACCGTGTTGCGCAGCACCCCGATCGCCTCGATCTCCATCTCGACCACGTCACCGGGCTGGAGGAAGCGGGCTGGGTAGCCCTTGCGAATCGCCTCGCCGATCGAGCCACCCGAGATCGTGCCGCTGCCGATGACGTCGCCGGGCACGATCCTGCTGTCCTGGGCGTCCCGCTCCAGGATGGCGCCCCAGCTGAAATGCCCGCCGCCGGCGTTGCCCTCCATCCACTGCACGCCGTTCACCTTCACCGAGCACTTCAGGTGCAGCCGGCCGTCGCGCCAGTAGGGCGCCAACTCGTCGCTGGTCACCACCCAGGGGCCGAGCGAGTTGGCCGCATCTTTGCCCTTGGCCGGGCCCAGGCCGAACTTCATCTCGTCGGTCTGCAGGTCGCGGCAACTCCAGTCATTGAAGATGGTGAAGCCGGCGATGTAGGGCTCGGCCTCGGCCTCGAGGATGTCGCTGCCGTCCCTGCCGATGACCGCGCCCAGCTCCAGCTCGTAGTCCAGCCGCTGGCTGGCCGCCGGATAGGGCACCGTCTCGTCCGGCCCGAAGATGCGGAGCGGGTTCGAGAAGTAGAAAACCGGCAGCCGGTACCAGGACTCGCTGATCTCGCGAGTGTGCTGCTGGGTGGCGTGCTCCTCGTAAATGATGTGGTCGCGCACGGTCGGCGGCTGCAGAATCGGCGCCCGCAGCCGCACGCTGCCCAACGCCAGCCCTTCAGTCGCCCCACCGGCCAGCGCCGCCTTGAGCCGATCCAACGGCGCCCCCGGCAGCTCCAGCAGCGCCCGCACGTCCCGCACCCCGCCCGCCTCGCCCAGCAGGGTGGCGACGTCCACCACCCGGTCCTCTACCAGCACCCCGGCCCGCGGCCCCGCCGCACTCTCATACGTCAGCAGCTTCATCTGGCCCCTCCGGTCAAGAACTCCATTCGGCCTACCGTAACTGAGTTTGGAGGGCGCGGCCACACGCTTGCAGGTAGAGTTGGGGACCAGCCTCCATCCCTCATCGCTGGGAGCTGCGATGATCCTCGTGCTCGGCGTCTGGACCTTCCTCACCCTTCTCGGCAGCTCCGCCGCAGTCACACTCGAGAACGTCGCCCTGCGCCATCAACTGGCGGCCCTGGAGCGATCAGTCGCTCGACCTCGGCTCCGACGCCAGGACCGGATCTTCTGGATCTCGCTCTCACGCCTCTGGGTGGGCTGGCGGGCCAGCCTCGTCATTGTCCAGCCTGCAACCGTCCTCGCCTGGCACCGCCAAGGCTTCCAGCTCTACTGGCGCTGGAAGTCCCGACGACGTGCAGCGGGTCGCCCGCCGATCGACCGCGACATCCGCACGCTGATCCGCCGCATGGCCCGGGACAACCCCACTTGGGGTCGGCGCCGGATCCAAGCCGAACTCCGGTTTCTCGGCTATGAGGTGGCCGCCCTCACCGTTGCCAAGTACATGCGGCGCCGCTCGCGCAACAGCCCCCATCCGCGCGAAGTACAAACGCGAGCGGGCGGGCGCATCGTGGCGATCCCGCAGGTCGGCGGACTTCATCACCGCTATCAGCGCGCCGCCTGAGTGGCGCCGGATTCAACGGTTGCCCGCGACGCCAGTCAAGAGATGACAACTGTCCTGTTTCCCCTCGCCGCCCGTCAGTCTTCCCAACGCAAGCCCTTGGTCCGCCGCCGCCCAGGCGCGCCCGGTTCGGTCCACACGTTGACCCTAGAGTGTCAGGCGCGCCTACTTCGGAAGCGCGGATGAGGTGTGTGACCGGGACAGGCGATGGAGTCTGACTTGCCGGCCATCCATCACCAACAGCGATGGATGGCCACCTACCCATGTCCCTCTCCTAATCGTCCTGCAAAGGGTGCGATCGAAACGCGGTCTTCGGGCGAGGCATGGGAACGTGCGTCCCCCTGACCGCGTGCCAGAGGATGGCGTTCAGGATCTGTGCATCCGCCTCGTCCGGCCGATCAAGGGCCAGCGCAATGGCGTCTTTGGCGCGATACGCGTTCTTCTGATTGACCTCGCTGAGGGACTGCCGGGGCTGTACCGCGTGGTAGGGCATGAGTGTTGGCGTGTCGTTGAAGGCGGTGATCATTGGCGCGGCTGCGGCGTCGAACTGACTCATCGGTGGGAGGCCGAGGATGAGTTCGATGGTCCGCAGCATCGAGACCGTCGAGTACATGCGGTGATCGACGACGCCTCGTCGCGCGTAGGGCGAGGCAACCAAGCACACAGTGCGGTGCGCGTCGACATGGTCCGGTCCGTCCTGCGCGTCGTCCTCAATGATGAAGATGGCCGTTTCTCGCCAGATCGGCGAGCGGGACACGGTTTGCACAATCCGGCCCAGGGCGAGATCGTTGTCCGCCACCATGGCTTTCGGTGTCGGGTAGCCCGGACGGGTGGCGGCCGTATGGTCATTCGGGAGTGAGAGGATCATCAGCGTCGGAACCGCGCCGCGCCGAACGAACTCCTCAAACTCTGCCTCCCAGGCGTCGACACGCGCCTGGTCCCGAATCAAGAGATCGTAGCCTGCGTAGGTGGGAGAGAAGTGCCCGGCGAGCGCATTGGCAAACGGGGCGGGCTCGACGGCCGGTGGCTTGGAGCGGAACGCGAAGAACTCTCCGTACACGCGGTACGTAAGACCGGCCCGTGCGGCGTACTCCCACAGGTAGCCTCGCAGGGGCGTCGACGCGCTTGACCCACCCTGGAAATCGTAGAAGCGATTTCGGTTGGAGTAGTTGGCCGGCCACATCTTCTGCACATAATCGGTCGCGACGGCGGCGGTCGACCAATTGTGGCCATCGGCAGAGACTTCTGCGTCCGCATAACAGTTGTCCAAGAGGACAAAGGTTTCTGCCAGCGCGTGGTGGTTGGGCGTTACCTCGCGACCGAACAGGACGAGATTGCGATCGCCGTCGCCTTGGGAAAGATCGCCAAGGACCTGATCGTAGGTACGGTTCTCTTTGATGATATAGATAACATGCCGGATGAGGCTCGGGGCCCCAACGCGGCGAGGCACGGCGTGGGGAGTCGTCTCTCGTGGACTCTGTGTGAGAATCTTCTGCGTCTCGTCAAACCCGTTGTTCTTCACGACCTGCGTCGTGTACGTGCGGAGCGCCGCCGCGTTCGGCACAGCGATCACCGACAGCGTACCCCGCGCCATGCTGCCGATGTACTGAACAGTCGGCGTGGGTCGTTCCGGGTTGGGTTCGCGCGGATTTGGCCCGGCGCCGAGGCCTTTCATATTCGCGACGTAGAGGGATTGCCCATCGCGCGAGACCACGATGGCGCTCGGAAACCACGCGGTCGGAATCAGGCCGCGGATGCGGAAGGTCGCCGTGTCCACGACGGCGACATCGTTATTGCCCCCGTTCGCGACGTACAACGTGTTTCCATCCGGCGCCACCGCGAGGGCGTTCGGCATCGAGCCCATCGGCGCCCCCGAATACGGTGAGAGATCCACAGTCGCCACCACCGCGTCCGTCGATGTGTCGACGACGCTGACGGTGTCGCTTGTCGCGTTCGCAACGTAGAGACGCTTTCGGTCGGGTGAAAGCGCCAGCCCGCTGGCGTGGCCCCCGGTTGGAATTCGCTGAAGCAGTCGCTGCTGACCGATGTCGATGACGCTCACGCCGCCGCCATTCCACTCGGAAACGTAGAGTTTCTCGCCGGCCTGGACCAGCGTATACGGAAGCGTGCCGATGTTGTCGGCCCTCGCGGCCGGCGCGAGGCGAACTCGGGCGCGCACCTGGCCGGTCGCCGTGTCGATGAACGCCACGGCGTTCTCGAGGTTGAGGGCGGCATAGAGGACCGCCCCGTCGGGCGAAATCGCGAGACCCGCGGGGTAGATCCTGGCCTTCGCGTCACCGAGCGGAACGGACGGGCGTTCGGCCATAGCGCGCCCATCAAAGTCATACACGCGAATCTTGTTGTTCCCGCCGGCGGAGGCATACACGCGTCGACCGTCCGGCGTGACGGCGATCCCCAGAAAGAGCGCCTCGGGGCTGCTGTACGGAATCGTCTGGACGACCTTCTGCGTCGCGGTATCGAAGAGCACGAGGCTCTGCTCGCCTTGACCGTTGTTGGAGATCAGCAGGGACCGGCCATCCGGGGTGGTCGCGACACCGAGCGGTCGATCCCCGATCTCGACCTGAAGACCGGCGGGTGTGAGCAGCCAATGATTGGGGGTGATTCCCGTCCCATCTGGCTGAGGTCCAACGCGACCGAAGAAAGCAGAGCCCGCCACAGCGCACGCTCCCAACACGACGACCAGAAGAACCACGAGGATCGACCTCCTCGGTTCGCGCACCATTCAGCGTCTCCTCCTGAGCGGGCTGAAGTTACAGACGGATTGGAACCAGAACACGCATTCGCGCGCCGAGATTCTACTCTACGAACTGTCTTCATCCCGTTCCTACCTCACTACCACTTCAGTTTCCTCGGACCGACGACCTCCACCTGATTCAGCCCGATTCCGCGCCACGCGCGAGGATCTCGAATGCGCCGACGATCCGCTCCATCGCGACCTCGACGTCGTCCCGCGGCCAGCTCCGAACCGTCAGCAGGACAACCTCTTGGCCAACGACGGCGGCGACGATCGCCATGCGTTCCGGCTCCGCCGGGCTGTTGCCTCGAGTCATACCGTCGAGGCGCTCTGATCGCGTCGCACCGGGCACGCGCACGCTGCGCGGCTCGACGCTCGCGGCTCGGAGACCCGCCGCCGCCCGCTCAATGATCTGACGGAGATGTCGACCAGCCAGCGGCGTGAGATTAACAGCGATCATCGTGGGCACGTCGCCACAGAGCACGCCGCTCCACACCTCGACGGTGCGGGACTCCTCCGCGATGTGTCGGGCTCCGCTGCTCGCGAAGGCTGCAGGCAGCGTCAGGCGGTACCCAGCTCTCTCGACGACGTGATAGGTCACCAGTGCTGATCGGAGGGCGGCCACATCTTCGGGCCGCGGCCGGTTACGT
>JAHFDK010000352.1 GCA_023249095.1 Candidatus Rokuibacteriota bacterium
TGGTGGAGAGCCGTCTCCGCGATGAGAGCCAGCGCGTCCGCCTGTTGCTGCGCCATGGTGGGCGTTTCCGCGGAAATGTCCGCCGAGCTGGGTTTCGCGTCCATGCCGCGCGCTTGCTGATACAGAGCCTCGCGGGCCGCGGTCAGCGCCTGCACGAGCACGGCGCCGACCTCGGGCGCCAGTCGCCCACGGACAATCACCATGCCGTCCTCGCCCTGATACACGTGCAGCGCGCGGCTCGCGTGCCGTCGGGTGTCGTCACGCGCCTCGGCCTTTCGATCCACCCGTCGCCAGCCTCGCACGATGCGCTCGACATGGTCGGCCGTGCCGGCGCGCCCCACCGCCAACAGCCGTTCCTCGGTCTCCGGCGTAGCCACGCGGGTCAGGGCCCGGACTTTAGCGTACGAGAGCTCTCCACGCGCCAGGGCCTGGGCCAGCAGCGGCAGCGTTCCCAGGGCGCGCGCTACCCGGACGCGTTCGCGGGCCGCCCCCAGGTCGAGCCCCACCCGCCAGCTCAGCCAGGCGGCGCAGGAGCGAAATCCTGTGTTCCAGCCCTCCCGGGCGTCGAACGCGCGGATGAGATCGAGGAGGCGGGCGGTCGCGGCTTCGAGGTGGGCCGACAGCTCGGCGATCTCGTCACTCAGTCGGTCCAGTGAGAGTGTTTCCATGGCGAGTCTCCCTTCTGCTGGGGCGACTCTACACCCGAGTTTCGGAGCCGCTTGGGAGGCACGACGAACGGCGATCGCGGCCCCATTGACATTCTTTGCGACGAACGCACCCATGGTGGCGTCTGCGGGCTTCCATGGACCGCTGGCGCCGAGTCTATCCGGTGTCGCCGACACGCGGCGACAGCCCACGCAGAAAGCTGTCAAGCGGAAATCGCAGGCGACACGCCGCCGGCCCCAACCGCTTCCTCGAAGAGCGAGGCCGTATCAAAAACTAGACGCTGAACCTCAGCGTCTGTCAAACCATCGGGGGCACGATCGCGCTGAGTTCGCCTACCGGTTCCCCGAGCGCCTGCATACCGTGACCACTGCGGAGCGCCGCACCGGAACTGGGTGAGGGCAACGAGGAGATCCTGACTTCGATCGGCTACACGAAGGAACAGATCGCGGACTGGCGCATAGTTGGAGTACGCGCGTCTCCCGTCCGGCATCGACCGCGCAGGCTGATTCTCCGACTCGACTCCATGCTACCACCGCTGCCAATGATGATTTCGCGCGCAGAATAATATCGCCGACTCGTACGTCCGCTATTACTGGCGGGTCAGGACCACGCCACGATGAGACGAACCAGTTATCAACGACCAACCCACTGAGGAGGCGGAAGGAACTATGAAGTTCACTCGCAACCGTCGACGCTGGATAGCGCCCATCGTCATTCTGGCCGCTGTCGCTTCGCTGGTGGGGCTCGTGCCCCATTTTGGCTTTACGAGCGCATCGAAGACCCCGCTATGGACGGAGCGGCCGGCCGCCCAGAGCGCCCCGACTCCGGCGCCGGACTGGGTGCGTCTCAGCAAGGAGGCAAAGCCCGCGGTCGTGAACATCAGCACCAAGCGCAATACCGACGGCCCGGCAATGCCGGACCTCAAGGGCGGCCGCCCCGGCGAGCGCTCGCCAGATGACTTCTTCAGGCGCTTCGAGGAGGCTCCCCGTCGCCCCGTGCGAGCCGTGGGATCGGGCTTCATCCTGAGCGCGGACGGCTACATCGTGACCAACAACCATGTCGTCGAGGACGCGATCGGCATCCAGGCGAAGCTGGCGGACGGTCGCGAGCTGGCCGCCAAGGTGGTCGGGCGTGATCCCAAGACAGACCTGGCCCTTCTGAAGGTAGAGGCCACTGGGCTACCGGTCATCTCCGTCGGGGATTCGAATGCGCTTCAGGTCGGCGAGCCGGTGATGGCTATCGGCAACCCGTTCGGCCTCGAGCAGACGGTCACCACCGGGATCGTAAGCGCGACCGGTCGAGTCATCGGCAGTGGGCCGTACGACAACTTCATCCAGACCGACGCCTCCATCAACCCGGGGAATAGCGGTGGTCCGCTGATCAACGCCCGGGGTGAGGTTATCGGCATCAACACCGCGATCGTCAGCCAGCGCGGCGGGTCGGTGGGCATCGGCTTCGCGGTGCCCTCGAGCATGGCCAAGTCGGTTATTACGCAGCTCGCCGCGCACGGCAAGGTCGAGCGCGGCTGGCTCGGTGTGTCGGTCCAGCCCCTCACCAAGGAGCTCGCCCAGGGCTTCAAGCGCACCGACGCTACCGGCGCGCTGGTCGCGTCCGTGATGGAGGGCTCCCCGGCGGAGAAGGCCGGTGTGAAATCCGGGGACGTGGTCGTGGAATTCGCCGGGAACAAGGTTACCAAGTCCGGGGACCTGCCGAGCCTCGTCGCCGAAGCGCGGGTGGGCAGCGAGGTGCCGATGGTGGTGGTGCGGGAGGGCAAAGAGGTACGGCTCACCGCGCGGATCGCCCGGCTCCAGGACGAAGCGCCGTCCAAGGTCGCTGGGGTCGAGGGCAAGGGCCAGCTGGGTCTCTCGGTTCAGCCGCTCACCCCGCCTGTCGCCCGCGAGCTCGGCCTCAAGGTGAACGAGGGCGTGCTGGTGCGTGACGTCGTTGAGGGGAGCCGCGCCGGCGAGGCCGGCATCCGCGCCGGTGACGTGATCGTCGAGATCGATCGTCAGCCGGTTCGCACGGTTGAGGACCTCAAGACGCGAGTGGACAAACACGCCAAAGGCGCACCGATGCTGCTCCTCGTGAACCGCGAGGGCAGCACGATGTACGTGGCGATTCCCGCCGCCTAGCCGAACATCGGGGGGAGCGGCGCCGCTCCCCCCAACCTCCTGTTGCCACCCCTGACGTGAGTATCCGGTTCGAGGGCTCGCTGCTCCCGGCAGCCGTCCCTAACCGAGGTGTCCATGCGGCTGGACGCTGGCGCCGAGCCCCACGCACCCGTGGCGCCACGCCACCCCCTACTCACCCCGCGGCCAGGACATGACATTCTCACGGAACAGTTAGCATGACATTTTCACTGGACAGCGACAGTGGTCTCGCTGCCGATGCCGTGGTGGACGCGGAAGAGGTTGTCCGGGTCGACCCTCTTCTTGATGGCGAGCAGCCGCGGGTAGTTGACGCCCCAGAAGGAGCGCTGCCAGTCCGGTTCGAAGTAGTCGGCCTCGTTGGCGTAGGCGCCCGAGCCGGGCGTCGCGTCGCGGATGATCTTCATCGCCTGGCCGATCCTGGCCGCCACCGCCTTGCCCTGGGCGACGTTCGGCTCGTGACCGGGCACCCCGGGGTAGACGGCGCTCTCATTGGACGCGACGATGATCAGACAGGCGGCGTCGAGGGCGACGGGGTTCACACTCGTCTGCCGCTCGCGCGCGATCGCCTCCGCCGGCGCGCCGGACAGGCCCTTGTTGAACTGCAGGGTCAGCCCCCAGTGCTTCGCCGCCGAAATCAGCGTGTCCGCAAGAGCGGGCGCCAACGTCTCGCTTAGCATCGAGATCGGCAGCCATCGGGACTGGTAGGTCCGGATGAAAGCCGACACCTCGCCCTGGTTGCTGGCCCACCAGAACTGCGTCTTCGGCTGCCCCGGCCGGGCATCGAGCACGATGTTTCTCGGAAGGTTCCGCGCCCACCACCCCGCGTCCCACAAGTACTTGAAGGGGATGACCGGGAACGCGAGGCTCTCCGTGAACGCGTCCGGACGCGACGCCACCCAGTCGAGGAACGGCTTCCAGATGCCTCTCGCCTGGCTCTCGGTGAGATCAAGACTGGTCATCCCGAAGTTGACCGTGTTGTTCCCCCTGATGACGAAATTCTCGCCCCAGTGCTCGTTGTTCAGCGACGTCTCGTAGAAGCGCAGGAGCCGCTCGACGAGCTCCCTGAACGCGTCGTCGGTCCTGGCGGTGATCTTGCCGAGCACGCCGCCGACCCACTCGGGGATCGGGTGCGACCGGAGCGTCGCCCGTGTCACGATTCCGAAGGTGCCGCCGCCGCCGCCGCGCAGCGCCCAGAAGAGGTCCCGGTTCTGGGCGTCGTTGGCGACGACGATGCGGCCGTCGGCCGTAACGACCTCCATCTCGAGGACACCCGCGGCTCCCGTGCCGTAGCGCTTCGAGAAGCTGCCGAAGCCGCCGCCCTGGATGAAGCCGCCGGCCGCGCCCACGCTCGTGCAGCCGCCGCCCTGCACGTACCGGCCCGCCGCGGTGGCGGCCGAGTAGACCTCGAGCCATCGCGCGCCGGCCTCCGCGCTGATGGCCGGAATCCCCGGATCGCTGCCCGGGCCGCCCGCGATCCTGAAGGCGTCATGGGTGGTGACCTTGCGCATCTTGTGGGTCCACACCAGGAGCGAGTCCGGCGCGTTCGAGCGCCCGAGGTAATCGTGGCCGGTGCCCTTGACCGCGAGCCTGATTCTGTTGTCGCGGGCGAAGCTCACCGCCGCGGCGATGTCCTGCGCGCTTTCCGCCGCGACCGCGTATGGGCTGAGGGCCGGCGTCCAGGCATCGAGCCAGCCGGTGGTCTGCGTCGCCCCCGGTTCGTCCTCGTTGAAGAACGGATTCTGCAGGCTCCGGAGCGCCGCGGAGCAGGCCGCGCTGCTGCCGTCGGCCATGCACGGGGCCAGCGGCGACTGAACCTGGATAAGCCGGCCGCCGACCTGCTGATTGAGCGCCTGCCAATTCACCGCGCCTGATCCGGGGCGGGCCGAGCAGGCGGCCCCGAAGATCGAGACACCGGAGAGGGCCGCGATCCCGTTGAGAAACCGGCGCCGCGAAAGCTCCATCGCGCGCGCCCCTTCCCGGCTCGGGCCGGCGCTCATCCCTCGTGCTTCGCGCGCTCGGCGGGCTGGAGCGCGTCGATCGATTCCTTCGAGCGGCCGAAGATGTGGGGCACGGGCCAGCCCATGAGGCCGGCGTACGCGTCGATCTGTGAGCGATGGTGCACCTCGTGCTCGAGCATCATCATCAGCAGCCGCCATCCGGAAAGCGCGCGCCCGGGGGAATCGATCATCTCGATGCGGCGCGTGAGCCACTCGTCCGGTGTGTCCTCCAGCCGTCCCGCTAAGCGCGCCGCGGACGTCTCGAGCCACGGCAGCCACGTCGACTGGTCGCGCGGGTCCATCGCCGGCTCCTCCCAGATCCACCCCTCGTCGCGATAGGCGCTGGCGAAGTACAGCCGCGAGCTGCCGATGTGGCCCACGATCTGGCCGATCGTCCAGCAGACTTCACCCTCGATAGCGGGCGGGGTCCAGTCGACCGCCGCCGGGGGCAGGGCCGCCACGTCGCGCTCGGTGCGCCGGCGCAGGCTGTCGAAGAAGCTCAGGTACGACACGATGTCGGTGATCATGGCGCTCTCCTTCGCGATGCATGGCTGGCGTCGGGCCAGACCTAGGTAACACAAAGCCCGCGTTCAGTCACGCCGGGCTCGTCACGACGATGAACCGGAAGACGTGGGCCAGGAGGAGCGGCTTCACGTCGGCGGCCCGCACGACGTCCGCGGGAACGAGGCCGGGCTCGCTCGAGATCAGCAGAGGGCCCGCCGCGCGGATCTCGGGCAGCCGGCCGTGGGAGCCCCGCACCAGGCTCGCGTCGAGCGGGATCACGTCCATGAGGTAGCGGAACCCGGCCGTCTTCTTGAGCAGCGTCCAGCCCACCTTGAGCTTGGGCGGCGCCATGCGGGCGCTCGGTGTGACCGGCATTACCGTCACGCCGAACGCGGGCGGCTGGACCTTCACGGGCGAGGGGACCTTCTCGGGCCTCGTGAAGGCGTCTAG
>JAHFDK010000353.1 GCA_023249095.1 Candidatus Rokuibacteriota bacterium
AATTACGGGACCCGCAACAGCTTCTATCCCGAGTTCGCGCTGGTGGCCTGGGCGGCCCGGCGGCTGCGCCGCCCGGTGAAGTGGACCTGCGAGCGGCGGGAGGCGCTCCTGACCGACTACCAGAGCCGCGATCTGGTATCGCGCGCGGAGCTGGCGCTCGATGCCGAGGGCAACTTCCTCGCCTTCCGCGGCGTCAACACGAGCAACGTCGGCACCCACGCCGTGTCGTTCATCCCGCTCGCCAAGGGCGTGGCGGTCGCGACGAGCGTGTAGGACGTGCCGGTGTCCTGCATGCGCGGCCGGGCGGTGCTGAGCCACACGTCGCCGACGACACCGTATCGCGCCGCCGGCCGCCCCGAGGTGATGTTCGTCATCGAGCGTCTGATCGACCTCGCCGCACGCCGCCACGGCTTCGACCGCGTGGCGCTGCGGCGGCGCAACCTCGTGCCGGCGAGCGCGATGCCGTATCGCAATCCGCTCGGGTTGCTCTACGACAGCGGCGACTACGCGGCCGCACAGGATCGCGCGGTGGCTCTTTCCGACTGGGCCGGCTTCGAGGCGCGCCGGCGCGAGGCCCGCCGTCGCGGCCGCTACCGCGGGATCGGCCTGGGCAACTACATCGAGCTGAACACCGGCATGCCGCGCGAGCGCGCCGAGATCACGGTGCGCCCCGAGGGACGGATCGACGTGGTCATCGGCACGCTCTCGGCCGGCCAGGGCCACGAGACGAGCTTCGCCCAGCTCATCGCCGAGTGGTTCGACGTCGAGGTGCGGCACGTGCGCCTGATCACGGGCGACACCGACGTCGCCTCCGTCGGTGGCGGGTCGCATTCCGGCCGCTCGATGCGCCTGGCCGGCGTGGTCATGGCCAAGGCGTCGGACCAGATCGTGGACAAGGGCCGGCGCATCGCCGCGTGGCTACTCGAGGCGGCCGAGACCGATCTCGACTTTTCGAAGTCACGATTCACGGTCAAGGGCACCGACCGCGGCGTCCACCTGTTCGAGGCCGCCGCGGCGGCGCTGCGCCCCGACGCGCCGGAGACGCTCCGCGGGCCGCTCGCGGGTGCCGGCGAGGAGACCATGAGCGTGCCGTCCTATCCCTACGGCACGGCCGTGTGCGAGGTCGAAGTCGATCCCGAGACCGGGACCACGGAGATCGTGCGCTACACGACGGTGGACGACGTCGGCCGCGCGGTCAATCCGATGATCCTCCACGGCCAGACCCACGGGGGCATCGCGGCGGGCGTCGGGCAGGCGCTGCTGGAGCTCTGTTGCTACGACGGCGCGACCGGCCAGATGCAATCGGCGACGTTCATGGACTACGCGCTGCCGCGCGCCGACCTGTTCCCACCGTTTGCGACCGAGATCAGCGAGGTGCCCTCGACATCCAATCCCCTCGGTCTGCGCGGCGGGGGCGAAGGCGGCACGACACCGGCCCTCGGCGCCGTGATCAACGCAATCGTCGATGCGCTGGCCGAGCTTGGCGTGGAGCACGTCGAGATGCCGGCGACGCCGGAGCGCGTCTGGCGCGCCATCCAGGACGCCCGGCGATAAGAACTCTTTCGCGCGGTCGGCGATCCCTTCGACGACCTGCGGCGCACGCTGGCGCACTTCGAGCGAGAGCGAGCGGACAGGCCGGAGGCGATTCGCTAGGGTCGCGACGAAGAGTTGAGGAGCCAGTCGATGACGGCGCCGGGATCGTACGCCGCGGGGGCCGGCGCGGGCCGTTCCGGTGCGTCGACCGCGGGGGCCGGCCGCGGCGGCTCCCGTCGCTCGACCCTCGGTGGGGCGAGCGTGGGCGCGGGCGGCGGCGTCGCCCGGGCCGCGGCCGGCCGTGCCACGGGGGGCGGGGCCGGCGCGACCGTGGGCGCGGGGCGAGTCTCGGTGGCGGGTACCGGCGATCGCGGACGCGCGCTCACCGGCGCCTGCCACGGTACCGCTGTCGGCACAGGGACCGCTGGCGCCCACGGGCTCAGTGCCAACACACCCCAGGTCACGGCCCCGGCGGCTACGGCCGCCAGGGCAACGCTGCCCACGATCACGGCGACTCGCCTCCGTGGAGACGCCGGGCTGTGCGCACCGGTCCAGAGGAGGTTGAGCATATCTCCCATCAGCGGCCGCGACTCCGGCTGTTTGTGCAGCGCCAGCGTGACGGCGCGCTCCACCGAGCCGGGAACGTTGTTCCGCCGCCGGTGAATCGGGACCGGCGCCTCCTTCAGTTGCTTGGCGAGGACGGCCTCACGCGTCGCGGCCTCGAACGGCGGCACCCCGCAGAGCAGCTCATAGAGGATGGCGCCGAACGCATAGATATCTGCCTTCTCGGAGACTGGAGCTTTCAAGATTTGCTCGGGCGAGAGGTATTCGGCCGGCGGCTCCGCAGCGATCACGCCCTCGATCTCTCGCAGGTCGCGCAGGCCGACAAGCTCGAGGTCAAGCAGCTTGATGCGTCCGTCCTCGAGCACCACGATGTTGTGAGGGCAGAGCGCGCTGTGGATGAAACCCATGTTATGAAGCGTCTCGACGGCTCCGCCGAGATCGAGCGCCACGCGCATCCCGGCGGCGACATCGAGCGGCATTTCGCTGAGTCGCCGTCCCTCGGCGAGCTCCATGACGGCGAAGGGCCGGCCGTTGTCGACCTCACCGAACTCCAGCACGCGAGTCAGTCCTGGATGCGCCGATGATGCCGCGACGATCGACCGGGCCATACGCAGAACCGCCTGCGCGGCATCGGGTGTCTCGGCAAGCTTGCGGGGCAGAAACCGGATGGCGACGCGGTGCCCGGTCGACTCGTCATTGGCGAGGCACACTGTGCCGTAGGCGCCGGCACCCAGCTCGCTGACAATCCGGTAGCGGCTCCGGACGAGCAACCCGATCGGGAACTGCTCGCCGCGCGCGATACGTGACACAGCGGTCCGGCCCGCCTGAACGTCTCTACTCACGACAGTGGGTTTCTCCCCGGGGCACAGAATACCCCGAAACACAGCTTTGGGATAATGTGCCGAGCATGAGCCTCCGCGGCCCGCTCATGGTTCTCGCGTGTGGGCGCGCCGCCTAGGACCCCGGCGGACCGCGCCGTGCACCGCGAGGGCATTCTTTTCCTCATCATCGTCGTCGTCGCCTGGGGTCTGACGTGGCCGGTGAACAAGGTAATTCTAGAATCCCTGTCGCCCCTCTGGATGATGGCGCTGCGCTCGGCGATCGCCAGTGTCGCGCTGTTCGCCATCGCGATCGTGCTCGGCCGGCTCGCTCTGCCGCCCCGGACCGACGTGCCAGTGCTCCTCAGCATCACCCTGCTTCACATGGTGGGCTTCGCGGTCCTCGCCGCGTGGGGGTTGCGGCTCGTTCCGACCGGGCGCTCGGTGGTGCTCGCCTACACGATGCCGCTCTGGGTGATCCCAGGTGCCGTCTTCTTCCTGGGCGAACGGCTCACGCTGAGGCGCATGATCGGCGTGGTCAGCGGCCTTCTCGGCCTCCTGGTCTTGTTCAATCCTCTCGCGTTCGACTGGGCCAACCGCGATGCGATCCTCGGTAACGGCGCGATCCTCGGCGCCGCCATCCTCTGGGCGGCCAGCATCCTGCACATTCGCGGCCACCGATGGCGTTCGACGCCGTTTGATCTCGTCCCCTGGGAGATGTTGCTGGCCACGGCCATCCTGATCCCGACGGCGATGATGGTCGCCGGTGCTCCGGCGACGGAATGGAACGGCCGGCTCCTCGCCCTCTTGCTCTACGCCGGCGTCCCCGGCACCGCGGTGGCCTACTGGGCCACCGCCGTGGCCAGCCGCAACCTGCAGGCCGTCACCACCGCGCTCGGCTTGCTCACCACGCCCGTGGTCAGCGTCGCCGTCGCGACGCTCTGGCTCGGCGAGCCGCTGACGCTCCCCCTCATCGCGGCGATCGTGCTCATCCTGGGCGGCATCGCCATCGGCACCACCGGGAGCCGGTAGGATCCCTAGGATGACCGGCGAGGGTGACTCAGCGGGCGGCAACGGCAACTGTAGTAGGCTCCCGGCAGTGCGAGGTATGCGGGGCCGATCTCGAGGGCAGGTCCGCGACCGGGAGATCCGGGAGCTGCTCAAAGCGGCGATGCGGGTGCTCGCAAGGGACGATCGAAGGGAGGTTCGACATGACAGATCTTGAGCGACTCGGCCTCGCCCTGGTCGGATTCGCGGTCGCCGTCGTCTCGGCTGGAGTCCTCCTCGGGCTCATCGGGGCATGGATCAAGCGCGGGAAACGATGAGGGAATGGCCGCGGCGGCGCTGACGAAGCTGGAGGGTGAGCCGACGACCGCGAGCCCGGAACGGGAGGCGTTACGTCACGGCCTGCGCGAGCTGGGCTGGATCGACGGCCCGACCGTGACGATCAAGTATCGCTGGGCGGAGAGTGATCGAGTGAGGGCAGTCGTTCTGCGCGGTGTCGGCGCGCTACGCTCAACCGCCAGTCGCACGAGGGCCGGACCCGAGGGCGAGAGCGATGAGGTGGTCCAGTTCGTGCAGATCAAACGGTTTGTGCAGATAACCGATGGCGCCCTCGATCAACGCCTCGGCCTCCTTCCCGGTGTCCCAGCCGCCAGTCATCATGAGGACTGGCGCCATCACGCCAAGGTCGCGGACGTGCTTCAGAACATCAAGTCCCTGTTTCCAGGGCTTGCGGTCGCCTGCGCGTGACGGCATGACCATGTCCAGCAGAATGAGGTCGAACCGCTCCCGTAGCACGATGTCGAACGCATCGGCAGCGGAACAGACCGACGTAATCTCATACGCGTGCCCGTGCTGGAAGTAGGCAAAAGCGTCCTGCAGCATCGCGATCACGATGGGCTCGTCATCGACGATGAGGACCCGCTTTGTCACGTCACGTGCGTTTCACGTTGATGCGCTCGTGGGCACTCCAGCTTCGCACATCGACGGTAGCGGGCTGGTCAACTCTCCTGACGCGAGCGTAGGCGATCTTGCCTCCCGCTCCCATGTATGGGTGAGCGACGACTTCCCACTCCCCTGTCTCGTCAGAGAAACGGTCGCCGACTTGAAGCTCCATCGGCAAGACGCGGCGTGTGGTCGGTGGCGTTGACTCGGGCTTCTTCTCGGGTCGTGGCCTAGCCATGTCGGGGTGCGCTACTCGCTGCGGTTCGGCGATTCTGCATGACCTTCCTGAGCGCGTCGCGTGCAGCGTTGGCCTCTCGCATCAGCACATCCGCAGCATCGCCCGGTTGGTGGCTTTGCTTCACCAGACGTTGCACTGCCTCGCGCGTCGCCTGCGCACTGCGTAGGACTTCCGTTGGCAGCGTCACGCAGCCGTAGAGATGCACGCGGACGCTGTCGGTCAGGTCCCTGCGACACCCTGGGCACAGGTGCGCGCGCCCGCTGAGCAGGGTTGCGGTGAGGTCTGAGGCAAGGTCTCGCAAGCGGGAATTTCCAGCGCAACCCGCGCACTTAGCGAGCCAGTGGTCCCGACAGTAGACGAAGAGGAGCGTGCGCTCCTCTGCACTCAGAATACGTGGCCGTTGACAGCTGAGATGGGACAGGTGCCCGTGGCCGAAGATGATGGAGTCGTCCGGCGAGATCATCCGAGAGCACTGCAGACACATCCACTTCGGCTGGTCCGCCATCGGAGCACCCCCGATCCGAAAGGATCAGCCAGATGCCATTGGGGCAAGACGCCGGCTTGCGTCAACCCGGGTGCTCCAGTGGTAGGCGCGGCGAGGATAGCAGCCAGGCCCTCCTCGCGCAATGACACTACCTC